>JAABSU010000085.1 GCA_011390265.1 Spirulina sp. | reverse complement strand
GGCGGCGAGCAACCGTTGCACAATAAAGCGAAATTTGGAGGCTTGGGCCATGGTGTTTAAGTGTGGGATTTAAGGCTGGGAGGATCCCCCCTGCCCCCCTTAAAAAGGGGGGTTCCAGATAACCCCCTTTTTAAGGGGGTCGGCGTAGCCGGGGGGATCGTGCAGCCTGAGACGAAGAAAGATCCCCCTATAGTTTTTGTTTATTTGGTTCCTTCTTATGGCTCCTCGCTTAACCCCTCTCCTCCTTCTGCTGGCTACGGTTGGGTTCCCCCTCCCCAGCCGCGCCCAAACCGATTCCCTCTGCTTGCCACCCATACTTGATCGACTCCAAACCCATCGGGCGCAACCCGGCGAAACCCTCGCCAGCGTTGCCCAACGCTATCGCCTTCTACCCCAAACCCTGATCAACTTCAATTACAATCTCCGCCCCGGCCCACTCCCCACGGGGCAACAATTGACGATCCCGCCCTTGAATGGCTTTCCCGTCACGGTTCCCCCTGGGGCCACCTGGCAGGATTTAGCCACTGCCCATAGGACGCGGGCGGATCTGTTGTTTGAGATCAATGGTTGCGTTGGGCCGGGGCGATCGGCATTTATTCCAGGCCAACAGGGCAGTAATGTCGAGAATCCCCTGGAAACCTATACGGGGCTGTCTTTCTATCCCCTCCCGCAGCCGAAAACAGTGGGGCTAGCCTATGGCTGGTATCAAGTGACCCCAGGGGCGGCACAGCCCACATTTCACAGTGGTGTAGATCTGTTGGCCCCGGTGGGAACGACGGTGTTAGCGGCGGATGGGGGCGTGGTGGCCTTTGCGGGTCAAGAGGGGGCCTATGGCAATGTGGTGATTATTAACCATGGCCAGGGCCGGCAGACTCGCTATGCTCATTTGGCGGAAATTTTGGTGAGGGTGGGGCAGACTGTGCGGGGAGGGGAGGCGATCGCCACCGTCGGCCAAACCGGCCGCCCCGATATCCCCCAGCCCCATCTCCATTTTGAAGTCCGCCAAGAGGCCCCCATCGGCTGGGTGGCCCAAGATCCCCTGATCCACATTCGCCCCGCAGAGTAGAACCCACCCCTACCCCTCTCAAGCGGAAATTTCAGGATTTTCGCCTCCTAGGGAGAGATGCCCGTAGGGTGGGGTGGAGCTTTCCCCGTGGCCCACGAGCCAATAGGTGAGCATTTCCCCCTTCCCCTTCACAGGGATTTTGCCCCGGGGTTGGCAGAGGTAAAAGCTTTGGATGTGGTTGTAGGTTTGTTGGCTGATTTGGATTTTGCCCGGTAGGCCGTGGGATTCCATACGGCTAGCGGTGTTGACCGTATCCCCCCAAAGATCATAGGCAAACTTATGGAGGCCAATCACCCCCGCGACGACGGGGCCGGTGTGAATGCCAATGCGCATCTTGAAGGGGTAGGCAAAGGTGGCGCTGAATTGATCCAGTTCCTGCTGCATGGCGAGGGCGATCGCCGCCACCCGTTGGGCATGATCAGGGCAGGGATCCGGCACACCCCCCACCAACATATAGGCATCACCAATGGTTTTGATTTTTTCCAATTGATAGGTTTGGGTGAGGCGATCGAACCGGGAAAAAATGTCATTGAGGATCGTCACGACCCGATGGGGGGTGAGTTGATGGGAAAATTCGGTGAAGCCCACGAGGTCAGCAAAGAGGACGGTAACATCATCAAAACCGTCGGCAATGGTGGCGCGTTCGTTGCGAAGACGATGGGCGATCGCCACCGGCAAAATATCCAATAACAACTGTTCTGACCGCTGCTTTTCCTCCCGTAAAGCCCGCCGCGTTGTAAACTCCAACTTCGAGAGTTCTTCATAAAGATGCACCGCAAACACCGGCAATGCCGATAACCAAGCTAAATCAAAGTAAAACGTAAACGGATCGATGTCATCGGGAATTAACGGATTTCCCAAGTAGTGATTGATCCAAAAGTAGTAAATATAGGCCCCTAGATGGGAAATGAGGTGAAATTGCCAATGGAAGGGCACGATCGCCCCAATGCTAAAAAATCCGAAAGTCCAAGCTTTGTAATCCGGTTTAATCACATCATCCCAACCCCTGGGAAGGTTGGTAACAATGGAAATCCCCCAACAGAGGATGAAAAAGCTCAAGGTGAGATGCCAAGGTTTTCGCGCCCGTCGCACTGCCCAGAGGGCAACGGCCATAATGATCGCGGTGAGGACGTGGTAGGCCAATTGAAACAGGTTGGTTTGATGGCCGGTGTAAATCGCCCAGGCAATCACGCCACTAATGGCGGTGAAATAGGTTAAGGCTAAACTCAACCCCAGAATCAGGCGTTTTTTAAAGAAAAATTGAGACCATGCGCCATAGTCTGCAAAGGCAGATTCCTGGGGCCGCACAATCAAGGCCCGCAATTTTTGCCGCCATGGAAATTGCAGCCGTGGAAGCGACATGGTTTTCAAATCCGGGAGAATCCTTATCAATGTAGCATTTTGCCCTCACCCTCAATCCTCTCCCAGGATGGGCGAGGATTGTTGAGCGGCAATCATCGGAAATCTGACTGTGTATATGCCCAAAAATAGCGAAGACTGAGCCTGCGGATTATGATGCGATAAGAAGGTTGCTCAAAAATATTCTGCATTTTAGCGCTGGGCATGGCAGCGGTTCCCCCCAGTTCGTCGGGGATTAAAATCCCCGCCTCAGAGCGAAAACCCGTTAAAACGGGTTCCACAGTGGGCTTCAGCCCACTTTCGCTATGAGCCAAGAACTTTAGTTCTTGGCGGATCAGGGTTTAGCACACTCATCTCCACCAATCTTGGGTTTTGCCTGACTGATACGGATTTCAGATGATCTGGATCAAGCAATGGGGTTGATCTCCGGGCCGCCATAGGTGCGGGTGGGGGTGGGGAAACCGCAGGATGTGCCGTCGGTATGTACGACCTGAGCTTCCCAGGGGAGACGGTATTCTCCTTTGACTAAATCCTGCATATAGGTATAGGGACAATCCTGCGCCCCCCCTTGCACCGCCACATAGCCGCGATGGCCAAACTGATAGATATTATTTTCCACGCCCCAATGGTGGCGGGCTTCGCGCACTAGATCGGGGCGAACTTCGGCGGTGATGATTTCATTGGGGCGATCGCTCCCCATCACCAAGGGCGTACCGTCAAAATTAACAATCATCCCCTCCCCCATGGAATCAAATGTGCCATCCGTGCCGCACATACAGACCGAAGCCGTATACATCAGGTTACAAAAGGCATTGGCCTGGTTGGTGATCCGCCAACTGTGGCGAATGGGGGCGGTATAACCCGCCGTGCGGATCATAATTTCCGCTCCCTTATAGGCACATTCCCTCGCCATTTCGGGGAACATGCCATCATGGCAAATAATTAATGCCAACGTACTGCCATTAGGCCCCTCACAAACCGGAATCCCGACATTGCCCGGCTCCCAAGGCTCCACCGGAATCCAAGGATGCAGTTTGCGGTAATAAAGTTTGATTTCTCCTTGATCGTTGATGATCAGACCGCTGTTGTAGGGGTTGCCTTGGGGGTTGTATTCCATAATCGAAAAGCAGCCCCAGATCCGATGCTCCCGGCAGGCGGCTTGAAAGGCCGCCACTTCCGGCCCATCCATGCGGCACATAATCTCTGGATTCGTATCCATTGATAAACCGTGGAGGGCATATTCAGGAAAAACCACCAGATCCATGGCGGGGAGATTGCGCCGCGCCTTGCCTACCAAGTTACAAATCCGCTCGGTTTGTTGCGCCAAATCGGTGGGGGTGACAACGTTGGGGAGTTGCAGTTGCACCATGCCCAAAACCACACCATTAGGGCTTTTATTCAGGCCGCCTAATCCGCTCATGATGCTTGCTCCTGTTCAATCAATGATCAACTGCTGGGAAATGTTCTGCCCCAAATCAAAAAACAGTCTAGAACAATGGGGGCGTTCTAGACTGGCGGTTTGGGTATAAAACGGAGAGGGAGGGATTCGAACCCTCGGTACGGTCTTGCGATTCGTACAACGGATTAGCAATCCGCCGCTTTCGACCACTCAGCCACCTCTCCAGATGACTACCGAACTGTAATTATAGACAAAGGGTTTGTGAAATGCAAGACTAGAGGGCGAAAAAATTTTGTGCCTCCGGCAGGCTTACGCCAACGCCCCGACATCAACCCACTTCCTACTTCCCTTGAACACCCCCCTCTATACCTACCCCCCTCTCCTCCCCGGTCGTCTCCTTAAACGCTACAAGCGGTTTTTTGCCGATATTGAACTGGATTCCGGGGAGGTGATTACCGCCCATTGCCCCAATACCGGGCCGATGACGGGGGTGTGTACGGTGGGGCAGCCGGTGCAGGTGTCCGAGAGTGATAACCCGAAGCGGAAGCTCGCCTATACCTGGGAGTTGATCCAAGTGCCGGATCAGGGGGGGACTTGGGTGGGGGTGAATACGGGGTTGCCGAATCGGATTATTAAGAGTGCGTTATTGGCGCAGCAGTTGCCGGCATTGGCGGGGCGTTATGCCCAGGTGCGGCCGGAGGTGGCCTATGGGGCGGGGGGGAAGAGTCGGATTGATTTTTTGCTCACGGATGAGCAGGGGGAAAATCCGATCTATGTGGAGGTGAAAAATACAACCTGGACGGCGGGGCGGACGGCGGTTTTTCCCGATACGGTGACGACGCGGGGCCAGAAGCATTTACGGGAGTTGATGGCGTTGGGAACGGAGGCTAAGGCGGTGATGCTTTATTTCATCAATCGGGGGGATTGTGAGGATTTTGCACCGGGCGATCGCGCCGATCCCCTTTACGGTGAGTTATTTCGGGAGGCGATCGCCGCTGGGGTGGAAATTCTCCCCTATCGGATGGCGGTTTCTCCTCAAGGCGTGACCTTGCAGGGGTTGGCCCCCATTCGTCCACATCAACCGGGGGAGGATTGAGATGGGAGCAGGGGGTTTAAAAATTGGCGAGGTGGCGGCCCGCAGTGGCCTCTCGGTGAAGACGATTCGTTTTTATGCGGAGTCGGGATTGTTGGAGCCGGTGATGGGGCGATCGCCCAGTGGTTATCGGCTGTTTACCGAAGCGGTGTTTAATCGTTTGGCCTTTATTAAGCGATCGCAATCTTTGGGTTTAAGTTTGCAGGAAATTCAAGATTTACTAGAAATTCATGATGGAGGAAGTTTACCCTGTGGGGCAATTAAGGCACGGCTCGATGCCAAATTGCAGGATATTCAGGCTCAGATTGCCGCGCTGGTAATTCTCCAAGCGGAGTTAGAGGGGATTTTATCGGGTTGGCAGGATCAACCGCCGGCCCATTTGATTGAGCAAACGATTTGCCCCAATTTGCAACGCCCTTAGTTCTCATTGCATGCGATCTATCGTCCGGTATTGAATCGCTTCCGCTAGATGTTGACTTTGAAGGCGGGCGGCCCCGGCTAGGTCGGCAATGGTGCGGGACACTTTCAGGATGCGATCCATGGCGCGGGCGGATAGGCCCAATTTGCGGATCGCACTTTCAAGGAGGTTGCGGCTGGCATCATCGAGGGCGCAATATTCCCGGAGGTGGCGGCTTTGCATTTCGGCGTTGCCCTGAATTTGTGGCTCGTTACGGAAGCGATCGCCCGCAATCTGTCGCGCCCGAAAAACGCGATCGCGAATCGCAGCGGAGGGTTCCCCCTGGGCTTGGGCGATCATCTCCTCCGGTTTGAGGCGATTCACCGCTACTTGCAGATCAATGCGATCCATGAGCGGCCCAGAGAGTTTCGCCCAATAGCGTTCCCGTTGCATCGGGGAACAGGTACAGGCTTGGAGGCGATCGCCATAATACCCACAGGGGCAGGGGTTTGTACTGGCAATGAGGGTGAATTGGGCGGGGAATTCCACCGATTGCCGGGTGCGGGAAATCGTCACCTGGCCATCTTCTAAAGGTTGGCGCAAAAATTCCAACACATTGCGCTTGAACTCAGTGAGTTCATCCAAGAACAAAATCCCCCGATGGGCGAGGGAAATCTCCCCCGGTCGAGGAATACTGCCGCCCCCCACTAAAGAAGGCCCTGAGGCGGAATGGTGGGGACTGCGAAAGGGGCGATCGCGGATCAATGTCCCCCGTTCCTTCAGCAACCCCGCCACGGAATGAATCCGGGAAACTTCCAGAGCTTCTGGGAAACTCAAGGGGGGCAAAATCCCCGGCAACCGTCGCGCCAGCATCGTTTTGCCACTCCCTGGCGGCCCGACAAAAATTAAGTTATGGCCCCCAGCCGCAGCAATTTCCAACGCCCGCCGGGCATGGCTTTGGCCCTTCACCTCCTTTAAATCGGGAATCCCGATCCAGGTTTCCCCTTCGAGAATGTCCTGATTAAACGTGATGGGTTGATGGTTTTGGGGGCGATCGAGGAAATCGGCAATTTCCCGTAAATGTGCAAAGCCATAAACCTCGATCCCCTCCACCACCGCCGCCTCCTGGGCATTATCCAAGGGCAACACCAACCCCCGCATCCCCAATTCCTTCGCCGCCGCCGCAATGGGCAACACCCCCGCCACCGCCCGCAAACTGCCATCCAGGGACAATTCCCCAATAAAAATAAAGTCCCCCAACAGTTGGGGGTTAGCCTGCTCTGAGGCGGCGAGGATGCCGATACTAATGGGCAGATCAAAGCTGGGGCCTTCTTTGCGCAGATCTGCCGGGGTGAGGTTGATCAGGATCTTGCGCATTGGGAAGGCAAAACCGGAGTTTTTCAAGGCGGCGTTCACCCGTTCGCGGGATTCCTGGACAGCGGTATCGGGCAACCCCACCAAAACGGTTTTGGGCAGCCCCCCAGAAACATCAATCTCAACCCCCACCTGCACTGCATCAATGCCGACAACGGTTGCGCTCCAAACTCGGGCTAGCATGGTTTTCTTGTGCGCGTCGTTACGAGAGCAATTTTAGTCGATTTGTCCGGGCCGATGGGTGAGGGCGAAAAATTTTTGTGCCTCCGGCAGGCTTACCGCCAACGCGCCTTCAAGCGGGATGGTTTGGGATGGGGGCGGTGGGACTTGAACCCACACGAGGGATTAATCTCAACGGATTTTAAGTCCGCAGCGTCTACCATTCCGCCACGCCCCCCTGATTCACAGATTCTCAGTGTAACAGCAAAGGGGGGCGATCGCATGATTTTAGGGGGCCAAGAAAATCTAATCAGCGGCCGCTTGGCCAGAACCGTAGCAGATTGTTTATGATGGGTTTAGGGTTCACTGCCGCGTTGGTGACTGCCAATATAGTTTTTTTGATCTATGCTTGAGTTACGTGGGAGTTATAACCGCTGGCGTGGCAGTAAACCGAGCATTGTACTCGGAAACTTAAAACGCGAAGCTTCAATTCCCCCCTGGGTTTCCCAGGTCAAAAGCTGAGGTAAGACGGCGTAGCGGTGAACCTTTGAAAAAGTCCTCCAATGGGGGACTTTTTCCCATAGGCCCCTATTCCCCACTCCCCACTTCCCACTCCTATGACTCCCCCCGAAGCCCAATTCCTCACCCTTGAAGAATCCGCCCAAGTCGATGCCGCCCTCCTCTCCAGCCCGGAAAAATTCCTCACCCGCCTCACCATTTCCTCCCTGCGGCTCCTGACCCAAATTGCAGCGGATGAACAGGTGGCGATCGCCCAACTCACCCCGGAGCAGATCATCGCCTGGTTTGAACGGGACAGCAAAAACCGCCGCGAGCAAGGCATTGACGCGGCGGTTCTCAAATGGTGATTTTGCGTTAAGGCCTAGAACCGGAAGCGCGTCCGGATCGTGGCGGCAAAGATTTCCTTATTGACTTTGTTATGGCCGGGGTTCAGGAGCCAAATCACACCGGGGGTGATGTCAATGCGATCGCTCACCGCCCAGCGATAAAAGCCCTCAATGTGGTAGCCCACCGTCGGATCAACCGTCGGCAGGGGGGAACTGGTCAAGCGGGGTTGTTGCCCCAAGACGAACCCTAAGAGGTTGCCATCGCCGCCGATGTCCTCCACTCCCAGCACTAGGGCATAGTTCCAAATATCGGCGCGGCCTAAATCCGCCACCTTCCCATCGGTTAAGCCGCCCCAGCCCCCGACAAACAGGTTCTCACTGGGTCGGAATAACACCTCTGCCCCAAAGCTATTGGCAGCAACAGATGGGCCAGCATTGAGGTTACTGGCGATGCTGCCGGTGCTGTGGTTTAAGCCGCCCCTGGGGTTGTAGCTGTTGATATATTGGATGGCCACCCCGAGATTATCGGTGGTGTATTTCACCTGACCCCCCAAAGCATAGGAGCCGTTGAATAGCCCGCCTTCAAAGGGATCTTGACCTTCTCCGGCGGTATAGCCAACGGCTAGCTCTAGCTCATCGGTGACTTTATAGCTTGCGCCAAAGCCTTGCTGTTGGCCGCCCACCCGCAGAATCGGGTTGTATTGACCAAACCGAGAGATCGCGCCGCCACCACTGGAGTTTAAGGGGTTGAGGGGCATTAATAACTCATCCATCCCGGCTCCATGGGCGAAGACTTGGGCCATGCCCTTGTCACCGATGGGGAAACGGTAGGCGAGATCATCAATTTCGATGCGGTTGCCGTCATCACCAGTGAAAGCACTGAAACCGTAGCGCGTTTCGTAGGTGATGCCGCTGCGGCCGTAAATGCCGGGCCAGTTGGTGACGTTGCCCGCTTGGAGACGGGTACGGAGGCGATCGCGCCCCGTAAAGGAGGTATCTAAATTCAACCGCACCCGGTCTTGAAACACCAGATTATTTTCAATGGCGGGCGCTCCCGTGGTGCGGGTATAGGATTCTGGGAGCAGGGCATTGATCGTAAACAGCACTTCCCCATCTAGTTTGGTGGTGGTGGAGAATTGATGCTCTTCAAGGAACACCACCCGACCATCGAGGGCATCCACGCGGGTGCTGATCGTCGCTAATTCCGCTTCAAATTCCTGAACGAGCCGTTGGAGAATTTCCAAATCGGCCCGACTGGCAAGGCTCGCGGTGGTTTCGGCAATAATGCGCTCAATCTGTTGGACACAGGCATTTAAACCCGCCGCAAATTCATAACGGGTGAGATCCCGATTGCCTCGGAATGTGCCGTCAGGATAGCCCCGGATACAGTCGTAGCGACGGACTAAATCATCGAGGGCGGTATAGGCCCAATCCGTCGGTACAACATCCCGAAATTGGGAGGCGCTGCTCACCCCTTGACCCAAGTTGGGGTTATTTTCGTTGGTGTATTGGTTGATTTGATCGAGGAGATCGTAGACGTTGTTGGCGGTGCTTGGCGCTGACTCCGTTTCTAATTCATCCAAGGCCAACTCATCGATCGCCATGGGATTGGCCATCAATTGTGGCAATTGTGGCGTTTGAGTCGCCGTCATGGGTTCGAGGGGGATCGGTGTTGCCTCCGGCTCGGCGGTGGGGAGGGGATCGCCGGCAATCTCGGGGGTGAGATCTGCGGCGGAGGGCGATCGCTCCTCAACCGTTTCCACCCAGGGGCTAACCGTCGTCTCCGTCAGCGCATCCCCGACCACTTCAGTGTATTCAACCCTGGGGGTTTCCGTTGCCGTGGGGGTGGTGATCTCAAGGGGGGCAGCGGCCTCCTCCGGTAAGAGCATCGGCTCCGCCACCGTCAAGGGATCGCCGGCCACTGGGGGCAGCACCATCGGCTCCGGTTCTGCCGCTGTTGTGGCGATTTCCTCTAGTTCTATGGTGCCCGCTGGCTCTGTCGCCAATGGGGGCATCGTGACGGGTTCCGGCGTGAGCATCGGCTCCACCCTTGGGGCCGGTTCAACGATGACCGCCGGCTCAGGGATGGCGACGGGTTCAGGTGCTACCACCGGCTCTAAAACCACCGGCTCAGGCATAGCAACCGGGATCGGCGGTTCCCGTAGATCCAACTCTGGGTTGGGTTCCGGGGGAGCGGGGGCCTGCCAGTTTGTGGTTTCAATCGTTGCGGTCTCAGGGGGTTCAAAAGCATCCACCGATGCAGGCGGAGCAGCGGACGCGCTCTGAGGGGTAATCAAGGAGGCCGCTAGCACAAACGGAGCCGTTTGGAGAAGATGACCTGCTAATTTTGACATGTGCTCACACCAATTTGAGGAAAGAAAATTTCAAGCAAAATCTCTTGCGCGGTTCACGATCGCGTTTTACCGGAGGCAAGACTGAAGTTAGGTTAACATAACCCTAAAGTTTGATCTCTGAAGATTTTCTAACCGTTCTGTCGCTGCTTGAGGACTACCATGGGACGCAAAGCCAAACTCAAAAAACAACGCCACGAGGCCCCCGAGCCGGTCGTTGATCATCCTGCCCAATTTGTGCGGCAATTTGAGCATCGGGGCTATCGGTTTGAGGAGATTGAGCGATCGCCCCACCTCCCCACCTCAGAGCGCCCCCCGGAGGTTTAGCACCCTCGATTATTCTGGATTCTCCTCATCTCCCACCTTGGGGACAATATCAGGGCGATCGCGGCCTTCCCAACCGGCGGGCCGCTTCGAGTTGTACCAAGCAATAGAGCCAATGGTGACAGCGGCAATAAAACCAACCACATAGACGGCGGTGAAGGCGACGGGCAACGCCCCCAACAAGGCTGTCATCCCGAAACTAGAGTGAATCATGGGCTTGTGAAAAAAAAATCAAGGTTATCCTAACAAAATGGGTTGGATTCTGCCCTAGGGGATGGCTCCCGGCAGATATTTCTGCACCACCGTCCAACCGCTCAGGGATACGGCGATGAAGCCCAGCAGGAGGAGGCTATTGATCGTGATGTGGAGCGATCGCCCCTGGGGTAAGCGATAGAGATTTAACCCCGTTGCCGCCGAAGCCAGCACCAAGAGAACCACGCCAGCGCCGGCCCCCAAATGCCAGGAATGGCCCAATGTGCCGTAATAGCCCAGAGTGCCGACAATGCCCACGGTCAGCAGGAGGAGCACCAAACCCACTAAGGTAAAGCCCAGGGTTAGATGTAGGGGCCGTAACCAGGGGGGGCGCGATCGTCCCTCACCTCGCCCCCGCCACAGTCCCCAGCCGGTCAACCCCAAAACCCCATAGGCCGTTAGCGATAGCCCCATCGACCAAGCCGCAATCCGCCACAACCACAAAAACGAGGGTAGATCCATCTGCTGCTCCGATTGATGCTGTTGTCCTTAAGCTTAAGGGATGGATGTCCCCAAACAGAAGACTGACCCCCCATGGGGGATCAGTCCGCAGAAAAAAATTGATATTATGGCCATCTCTAAGCACTAAACCGCAATGGGTTCACCGTTATTCTGGCTGATTTTATGAGGAATCGTTGCCGTCGCCTCTGCCTTGGGGGATAGGGTTGATTCGGGTTCCGTTTCTTGTTCTTCCACCTGCAATTTCTGGCAAGAAATGGTATCGGAAAGAATTGCACTGGCCATCATCCCGGTATGGATTTCTAGCAAGGCATTGGGAACTGCTTCAAACACAAGCCGCTGACCGGGAAAGACAACCCGTTCAAAATACCAGTTGGCAATGTTGGTAATACGAGCGATTTGAATTTGGCTAGTGGCATTGACGTAGCAACACAGCATGGGGGTGTCTGCGTTACTGGGAATAGGATCAAACACTTGAGCCATAAGATTAAGGCCCTCTACTATAGAGATTTACTATGGATTACACAACAAACTTAACACTCTCGCGGGTCAAGTTGTTGTAAAGGGGACTACCAATGTTCAAATTGGCAGGGGGCTGGGATGGGGATGGGGCGATCGCCTCAGGGGCGGAGCCGGGCCATGGGTCTTGGGGATGGTGATCTCGCTAAATCAATGCTTGGACGCGCTGCCACTCATCTGTTGCGACGGGGAAGTTTGTGCCGATGGGGGGTTTGCAGATGATCCAGAGTTTGCGCAGTACGGGGTCATCCTTTAGTTTTGGATAGAGGAGGGGCTGGTCAATGAGTCGATGGGTGAGTTTGACCATGGCCTGAGGTTTAGAACTCATTTGGCTCGGCTCGATAAAATAGTCCAGATCGGGAATGGTTTTGAGGACTTGCGGTTCTTGGCTGATTTCACCCAGGGCATAGATGCCGCGATCGCGCCCCGCCAGCCAAATCAAAACGCCGTCCCCGACGCTGATCTGCTTGTTGTAGCGGTTGACGCGCCAGGGGATTTCCTCTAGTTCACGAATTGCGTCGATGAGTCGGTAGTATTTGGGGTTGCCTTGGAAGAGCCAGTAAGCCATCGGTTATCTAATCCAACAAAATTTGAGGACTGGGGTTTTGAGCATCCTGCTCTTAAATCCACAATTGTTTAATGAACCCATTATAGGATTAGGGGGCGATCGCTCCTTGATGATCTTGTGGGACGATCGCGCTAGGGGTAGAGGGGTGGAGGGGGGCGATCGCTGTCTTGACCGTATAATTAAAATGTATCCATTTCATTGTTTAAACACCATGCAAGCTCAACCGGATTAATGCCCAACTTGCCGCTACGGCCCAATGGTGTCCTCTAGAATACTGATCCGGTTTTGGGGTAAAGCATGGTCGCAAGCATTTATTCGTGTTAACTGAACGTTGGGATTACTGCCCCACTTATTTGTATAGTTTTTGTTTTTTGTCTTGGAACTAACTGCTAAGCTAATTTACCTTATCTCCGCCCCACCATGTCGTGATCTTCTCGGGCGAATCCGCACGATCTTAACCGTTTCCTCCTCATCATCAACCGCTAGTGCTTGGCCCTTACGCTCAATTTGCCGAAGATACTGCTTTAATTCACTTGCCATATAGTTATGACTAAGACGATTGAGAGCATCAACATCATCAGTCGTTGTAACTTTATGGGCTAGAACTAAATCACATTGAGAGAGTAATTCCTTATCAATTGCTGCAGGTTGTTGCGTAGCGGCAATTAATGATAAACCCGGTTGACGGCCTTCTTTAACCCACTGAATCAATGATTCTTTTGATAAAGATGTACGTCCAGAAGGAACAAACTCTTGTGCTTCATCAATAGCAAGCCAAACTTTTGGAACATCAGTCTTTAATCCTAACTCCTCTTGCAAACGAGCCTGACTACGCTTGCGAAATAAGTCCTGAGTAAGCACAAGAACTACTAAATTTCGTAAACCCAATCGAGATGAACCTAAAACTCCAACATCAATAACATTGATCGCATTAACGTCAAATATTTCAGTAATCTCTTGATAATGATTTGAAAAAATATCCCATTCATCTAATGCCACCTCAAGTCTAGCCAAAAGCGCTTGTGTCGTTGTCTCTTTAACGCGACTAGATTTTTTGATATTTTCCATAATATCTTCAAGAGTAAACTCAAGATGATTTTGATGTCGAAGTTGACTGACACTACGATACAAAGCAAGACCCATTGGCTCGGTCAAGGAAAGATTAAATAAGCCTAGCCAAGTTTCCGGACTTAGATCACCTGGATTAATTCGTAATGATTCTACTTGAACATTTTGATTTTTTAACGCATTGATCACTTCTTCACCATATCGTTTAATCGGATTGCCAGGTATAAGCAAACGGACAGGAAGACCGCGAGGACTTAGATTCCAATCATACAAATCCTCTAATTGGTCATCATTAGGTCTGGACATTGTATAAAAGTTTCTCAAAGGGTCAATAACAATCACTAAGGAATTTTTTTGTTGACATAACTCTTCTAGAAAAACTCCCATAGTATAGGATTTTCCACTACCTCGTTTACCGCAAATCAAAATTGCTCTCGAACGGTTGCTTTCGATGTAAATTGGCTGCTCTGAATTGAAGTCTTGTCCTAGAAAGATCATAGTAGTTTAATCATGATTAGAAAATTTCATACTTTAGCAATGGAACAATACTTTCTTCAAAAGAAATTCCTCCATGTACTCCCCATTCGTTGCTTTTAAGATTCCTTACAATGTAAGGATATTTTAAAGCCCCCATCAAAACATGACTTAAAGGTTCTGACGCGAAAGAAATCTCCGAGAACATCTGAACTTTTGGGCTTGCACGATGAAAGTTAATATATCGTGGATGGTAATTTTTATTGCCAATATTAATATATTCAAAATCAGTATTATTTTGCCACAAAATGCCATGATCAGAAGTCAAGAAGATTTGCGCAGATTGTTTTTTTTCAATAACCAAGTTGATTAGATTTTCAAAATCTTTGCGCAATTCATGAACATAATTTTCTGGACTCGGACGATCACGATGTCGATGACAAATTTCATCTAAGCCTTGACGAACAATTTGAATATATGTTTTTTCCAAATTTAAATTTTGAATCTGCCCTAAAACATTATCAAAACTTTTGATTTTTTCAACTCGACTTCCAAAACCACTAAATAAAATATCTGTCAGTGGATTAGTCCGATCCCAGTAAGAAAATCCATAAGCATTATCAATTGGCAAACGCTCAACCAGCGGTGGGTTGCCAAGAATTCGAGTCATTCCAAGGTCAGTTTTTGAAATACCATCAACGATAATCGGCTGAGCTTGATTAACTATGTCAGATTTCCAATTTCCAATAAAGTCGTGCCACGACAATCCATCAACAAGCACCAAAATACAGCAGTCAAAACCAATAAAATTTTCAAAAATGTAGTCTGAAATATTAGACTGTTTGACTAAAACTGAGCAAATCCAATCCCATTGTTCAGATAAAACATTATTTAATTCTGGTGTTAATGGATTATGATTAACTTTAACAGCTAAAAAACGAGATTCAAGTTCTGGCTGCCAATCTAAAGTCAGATAATAAGGATGGTGGTTATCTAAAACAAGTTGACCATCATCAAGAATTTCAAGTATTTTTTTTGATGATGAAAAAATGAATGGGTTTGGACGGGGCAAAAATGCTAAAGATAAAGGGTTCATTTTTGCCATAATTGGAACAAGTCCAAGATATTTATTTAGTTCTCTAATATCAATATCCATAACTCATGGTAATTTTCAGCAATGAAATTAAGAACGAATATCAATTTTGATTTCTATGTAGCCCTTTGAATACAGTTGATTCAAAAACATCCAAACACTTGATGCATCATCACAGTTTTGAATTACCTCACTGATACTAGTACCATTTGTGAGTTTGCTCAAAAAATCTTGTTCACCATCAGTCAATTCTTCTTTCCTATTTTCAAGTTTTCGATATTCAGATCGAGTTTCAATTAATCGATCTTTAAGAGACTGAAGCTCTTTAACAACAAATTCTAGATTTTGATCAGACTCTAAAGCTTGTCTCCGATTATGATTAAGTTGTTCTTTTATTTCTGCAAGTTTTTCTAGTAGATGTTCTACATTTTTTGATTTTTTCTGACTCAAAAATGTTAA
>JAABSU010000008.1 GCA_011390265.1 Spirulina sp. | reverse complement strand
GCCCGGTGCAGCATTGGCGGCGGGGTTATTTTGGGCGTTGGGGTGGTCGGGTTGGGTGGTGGGTTCGGGCAGGGTGAGGCGAGTGGCGTTCAACTCCGGAACATTGAGTGAACTAGGAGGGGGCGTAACCGTGGGCGGGGTGGGCGTAAGCGTGGGCGGGGTGGGCGTAAGCGTGGGCGGGGTGGGCGTAACCGTGGGTGAAAGCGTAGGTGTAGGGGGTGAAGGAGGAACGAAAGTAAACCCATTCGGGAAAGGCAAAGATGAAGTGTCGGAATAGAGAAACCCACGAGCCTCTGAAAGATATGGAGAGGACCCCGAGTGATTGGATATGGTAGCAGAATTGTCGAAACCCCAGTAACGCAACTGCACAGATGAGTCGTTAGTGAAAGAGAAAGGGGATGAGTGGACGAAGCCAATAACCTGGAATGGTGGTAGGAGAAAACCATAAATCGGCAATGACCCATAAAAATAGTGAGCCCCACCCGAAGACGATGAGTCGACCGGGCCAAACTGGACAGGAAGGTTAGCATCATGAATCTGGAAGGAAACAATGAGAGAAGAGGGAACGGGGAAATTGAGAATACCGCGAGAATGAGTGAGAATCATCTCGCCCGTGCTGGGGTTGAACGAAGCGACGGTTAGGGCATTCACATCCTGTGCGTGAGCGGTTTCGGCAAAACCCCAAAGCGCAACGGAACTCAGCAGCGCAGCAGCCAGAGCGATTTTAGATTTAGTTTGCATTGTTGGTCAGAAAATGTATATTTTACCCAGTATATGCTATGTTGTTTTGCGCGGCACAAGGTAAAATCACACAACATTTCGGTCAACGCCCCCAGCCGATCGCATCCGGACTGCAACAGTGCAATGAGCCATGACTTCGCCGCCGCCCAAACCCGCCACAGCCGCCAAACATCCGTACTCGGCAGCCAGTCCCGCCGCGAAGCACAGAGCCAGTCATAAGCATCACCAAGGCGAGATTCAAAATCTCTAAAAATCCGTATTATTATTTACTCATTAATAATGAACTTGTGGTATCGTCCTGAAGTCTCTGGAGTGGTCTGGATAATCCACTACCAATCCAACGAGCGCAATGATATCCCATTCAACCATCTTAACTTTGATGCGTAACCCGCCCTTATTTTCGCTCTTTAGCGTCCTTAGCCTCAGTTCAACCGCCTTCATTGCCAGCACCACCGCCACCCAAGCCCTGCCCGAACTACCCGCAGCCAGCACCACCGCCGCAGATCTCGGCAACGGCAGCACCATCCTCAACCGTGACCTGAGCCAGTTCACCACCACCCCGGCGAGCTACCGTGACCTGAGCCACTTCACCCCCACCCCGCAACCGACATTTGGCTCCCTCAGTCCCAACGCACCGATGGGCCAACTGACCGGAGTAAACCAACTCTCCGACGTGCAACCCAGCGACTGGGCCTACGCCGCCCTCAGCGACCTGATCAGCCGCTACGACTGCCTCAAAGGCTACCCCAACGGCACATTTCGAGGGAACACAGCCCTCAGCCGCTACGAA
Organism: Spirulina sp.; assembly: GCA_011390265.1. Taxonomy (GTDB): domain Bacteria; phylum Cyanobacteriota; class Cyanobacteriia; order Cyanobacteriales; family Spirulinaceae; genus Spirulina. The sequence goes on along the minus strand of JAABSU010000008.1, from coordinate 31,830 downwards.
TTCGCCGCTGGGCTGAACGCTTGCCTGCAAACCATGGAGCGTCTCCTCGCAGAAACCACCGCCAACTTTGCGACCCAAGAAGACTTCGAGATCCTGCGTCGCCTCTTCCAAGAATTTGAAACCGAACTTGCCAACCTCGGCAGCAGAGTCGATAACCTCGATAGCCGGGCGCAATTCCTCGAAGATAACCAATTCTCCACCACCACCAAACTCTATGGTCAAGTGGTATTCGGTTTGCAAAGCCGCTTAAGCAACTCCATCGACTTCCGCAACAACACCACAGGTGCAACAGGAAGTGATGGTCGAACCGACACCGCCGACCCCAACGATGAAGTCAGCTTTGGCTACAACGCCCAATTCACCTTCCTCACCCAATTTGGCCCCGGTAGTTACCTGCTCACCGGGATGCAAGCCGGCAACATCAACACCAACGTCACCGACCCCGCCAACTATGGCCTGGTGAACAACAACTTCACCCGCTTAGGCTACGAATCCGACACCACCAACAGCCTCATCTTCAGCGATGTCAGCTATCGCCAGCGCGTCACCGATCGCCTAGCCGTGATCATCGGCCCCGCAGGCGTGAACCCCGTCAACGTCTTCCGTGGCCCGTCCCGCGTCGAAAGTGCCGGATTTGGCCCCATATCTCGCTTTGCCCAGCGCAACCCGATCATTCAACTGGGCGGAACCAGTGCCGGGGCTGGTTTTGACTGGCAAGCCACACCGATCCTGAGTGTGCAGGGGGTCTATTCGGCAGCGTTTGCGAATGTTCCCACCGAAGGCTTCATCGGTAAAGCCTATACCCTAGGGCTTCAAGCTCTCGTCACACCCACCCGCAATACAGATATTGCCCTCTATTTCCTCAATGGTCGATCCGGTGCAAACCAAGGCTTCTTGAATACCTTTGTGGGTGATGAGCAAGTCTCGTCGCTCAATGGTGTGGATCTCGAAACCAACGCCATTGGCATCACCGCCAACTGGGCCATTACCGATGCTGTGACCCTTGGCGGCTGGGTGGGCTGGACAACCTCCCATCAACGCAATTTCAACGGTTCAGTACAGACCAACAATTGGATGCTATCGTTGCAGTTCCCGGATCTGTTTGCCGAGGGGAATTTTGGCGGCATCTTCTTTGGTATGCCACCCCGCATCACAGAAAGTAATTTAAGCGCCAATGGTCAAGTGCTGGGGAATATTCCGAGCTTCTTTAAAACGGGCAGCACCGCGTTTAATGGCGGTCGGGATGATACGGCGTATCATCTAGAGGCGTTTTATCGCTGGCGGTTGAGTAACAACATCACACTTACACCCGGTTTGGTGGCCGTGTTTAATCCGGGGCATAACGCCAACAACGATACGGTGTTAATTGGGGCGTTGCGGGCCACGTTCTCGTTTTAAGCAGCGACGCAAAATGGCATAAATCATCAAAACCCCCCTTTAAAAAGGGGGGCAGGGGGGATCCTAACCCTGAGGCAGTCGGCCATAGAGTTCCGTTAACCGGCGGAGGCGATCGCGCAATTCCGGCCGCAACATCGATTCTTGATACCGCCAATCCCAATTCCCTTCCGCCGCACTGGGCATATTCATCCGGGATGCCGTACCCAACCCCAAAATATCCTGTAAAGGATAGATGGACAGTTGACCCACGGAACTCATCGCCATGCGAATCATCGCCCACTCAATCGGCTCCGGCGGCTTCCCGCCCAGGTAATCATAGACCCGTTGCTTCGCGTCGTTATCCCGAGCATTGAACCAACCCACGGTGGTGTCATTATCATGGGTGCCACTATAGACGACACAATTGGGGGAATGGTTAAAGGTTAAAAACGGATTACCAGGGCCAGAATCAAAGGCAAAATGCAACACCTTCATGCCCGCAAAACCAAACTGATCCCGCAACGCCTCCACCTCCGGCGTAATCACCCCCAAATCTTCGGCAATAATCGGCAACTCGCCCAGCTTATCCTTGAGAATTTTGAAAAACTCGGCTCCGGGGGCATTGACCCACTCGCCATTAATCGCCACGGTTTCCCCACCTGGCACTGACCAAAAGGATTCAAATCCCCGGAAATGGTCAATACGCATCAGGTCTACATAGTTGAGCATCCCCTCAATGCGCTGCACCCACCAAGCAAAATCCGTTTCCTGCAAAGCTTCCCAGTTGTAGACAGGATTGCCCCACAGTTGCCCGGTTTCGCTGAAGTAATCCGGTGGCACACCAGCCATCTGAGCCGGTTCACCCGTTTCCGGGTCAAGGCAGAAAATTTCGGGATTGGCCCACACATCCACGCTGTCATGGGCAACATAAATGGGAATATCCCCAAACATTTCCACACCATGATCATTGGCGTACTGCTTCAGCGTTGACCACTGGCGGAAAAATTCCGACTGGATATATTTATGGTAAAAAATTTCGTTTTTGAGTTGGGCGGTGGCGGTGGCGAGGGCTTGGGGATCCCGTTGGGCTAGGGGTTCATCCCATTGGTGCCAACTGGCCCCGTTTTGCTGGCCCTTAATAGCCATAAACAGGGCGTAATCATCGAGCCAATAGGCCTGGGCATCGCAAAAGGCAAGAAATTCTTTTTTGCGCTCTGGGGTGGCTTGGGCGACAAAGTTTTGGCTGGCTTTGTGGAGAAGGGGGATTTTAATGGCGATCGCCCCTTCATAATCTGCCTTGATGGCGTTGAAGACTGGGAGGTGATCAAAATCCGATTCTGTGAGTAAGTCCTCTGCCACGAGCCATTCCAAGTTGATCAGCAGGGGATTGCCGGCCAGGGCGGAATAGCAAAGATAGGGAGAGTTACCATAGCCCGTTGGCCCCAAGGGCAGGATTTGCCAAACCTGTTGGCCACTTTCAACTAAAAAGTCAACAAAGCGGTAGGCCTCTTGGCCCAGATCCCCAATACCAAAGCGACCGGGGAGGGAAGTGGGATGCAGTAAGATACCGCTTGCACGCCGCAAAAATGCCATAGTTGTGGATAGCCCATAAAACCGCAATTCCTTAGCAATGTACGGCCTGTGAGCCTTGAACGCAAGGGGGATCAGCCCAATTTGTGGTTTAAAACGCAAAAGAGGGGCGATCGCCCCTCCCGCTCCACGCCGTCTTTTACCATTTGAGGAGATTAAATTGCTCCATATCTACGGTGTTGCGGTTGCGATAGATGGCCAAAATAATTGCCAAACCGACGGCGGCTTCGGCGGCGGCAACGGTAATCACAAAGACCGCAAACACCTGGCCTTTAATCTGATCGGGGTCGAGGAAGTTGGAAAACCCCATCAGGTTGAGGTTAACGGCGTTGAGCAGTAATTCCACCGACATCAACACCCGCACCGCATTACGGCTGGTGATCAGGCCATAGATGCCAATGCAAAAGAGGGCAGCGGCCAGTAGGAGGAAAAATTGCAGTTGAAGTTCCATGATGGCAGAAGGGTAAGGGTTGAAGGGAGATCCCCCCTGCCCCCCTTAAAAAGGGGGGTTCCCGGATTAACCCCCTTTTTAAGGGGGTCGGCGTAGCCGGGGGGATCGTGAGTCGTAAAAAATAAGAAGGTTAGGGGCGATAGGTGCGCTATCGCGGATAGGTACGCTATCGCGGATAAGTACGCTATCGCGGATCGCTGGGGGTTCCCGCCAGTTCGCGGGGGCGTTCCGGCAGGGTGAGGGCTTCTTGGCGAGTGAGGGGATCTATGCCTTCGGGGACAAAATCCCGACGGGCCAGGATAATTGCCCCCACCATCGCCATTAACAGCAGTACCGAGGCCAGTTCAAAGGGCAAGAGATAATCGCTAAAGAAGTGGCGACCAATTTGCACCACCGTATTTTCAATCACAACGGTGGTATCCAAAGCCCAGGGGGTGGCCAGCACCATCGTTGCCAGCAAAATGAACAGCCCCCCACAAACCACCGCCGTTGCCCCTTGCCGGAGCCAACGATTACCGAGGGGGGTAAAATCTTCCTGCTTATTCACCAGCATGATCGCGAACAAAATCAACACATTCACCGCCCCCACATAGACCAAAATTTGGGCAGCGGCGACAAAATCAGCATTGAGCAAAATATACAGGCCAGAAATACTCAAAAAAACGCCCCCCAAGAGGAACGCGGAATAGACAATTCGGTCTAGGAGCACAACCCCTAGGGCAGCGGCAATCATGGCAACCCCAAGGACGACAAAACAAATCAGTTGAAGGTCTACTGCGAGATTCACGAATAGGGTTCTCCGAGTTTGGGATGTGAAATAGATCAAAGGGGGGCGATAGATTCGCTAGCGTGGATAGGTTCGCTAACGCCGATCGCCCCCAGTCCCTTAGGACTCTTCCGGTTTAGCCTGGGCTGCGGCCTCTTTCTGAAGCGCCTTCACCAGTTCCTCCGGACGTTGGCCCGCCCGTTGAGCATCGGGGGGAAGGTCGTGGGGATCCATTTCCCCCTTGGGCAGATAGGCAAACTCCCGCAGCGCCGTCACCATCGGGTCTTGGGTGACTTTATAGGGGAGGCGACCGAGGGCAACGCTGTCATAGTTGAGTTCGTGGCGATCGTAGGCCGCTAGCTCATACTCCTCCGTCATCGACAGGCAATTGGTGGGGCAATACTCCACACAGTTACCACAGAAGATACAGACCCCAAAATCAATACTGTAATGATTGAGTTTTTTCTTCTTCGTCGCCTTATCAAATTCCCAATCGACAATGGGCAAGTTAATCGGGCAGACCCGCACACAGACTTCACAGGAAATACACTTATCAAATTCGTAGTGAATCCGGCCGCGATACCGCTCGGAAGGAATCAGTTTTTCATAGGGATACTGCACCGTCACCGGCCGCCGCTGCATATGGTCAAAGGTGACAGATAACCCCTGACCGATATACTTCGCCGCCTGAGCGGCATCTTTAGCATAGTCCCCGACTTGTTTGAGAAAGTTAAACATGGGTTTTCGGGTAAATCAACAACAAAAATGGGAGTTAGCCCCCAAAGGCAAAGGGGAAAACGAGCTTCAGGGCTGCGGTTAACAGCAAATTTACCAAGGCTACCGGCAGCAAGAACTTCCAACCGAGATCGAGCAGTTGGTCAATGCGCACCCGAGGCAGCGTCCAGCGCAGCAAAACCGCCAGGAAGACCAGTAGGTAAGCTTTGAGGATCGTCATGATGATGCCCAAAGACGCGGTGGTGACTTGGAGCCAAGGGGTGGTTTCACTGACCCCCAGCCAGCCCGCCAACTGATCGAGGGGAATGGGGAATTCCCACCCACCCAGGTAGAGGATGGCAACAATCAGCGCCGAGAGCACAAGGTTAATATAGGAGCCGACATAAAACAGGGCGAAACGCATCCCGGAGTATTCCGTTTGATAGCCGGCGACAATTTCTTCCTCAGCTTCTGGGAGGTCAAAGGGGAGCCGTTCGCATTCAGCTAAGGCCGCAATCCAAAAAATCAGGAAGCCCACGGGTTGCCGCCAAATATTCCAACCGAGGATGCCATAGCCGGATTGTTGCTCCACAATATCGATGGTGCTGAGGCTGTTGGACATCATGACGACGGCAAGGACGGCCAGGGCGAGGGGAATTTCATAGCTAATCGATTGCGCCGCCGCCCTTAGCCCCCCTAGGAGTGAATATTTATTATTAGAGGAATATCCCGCCATCAGCAGGCCGATGGGGGCGATGCTGGAGAGGGAAATCCAGAGGAAAATGCCCACGTTGAGATCGGTGATCAGCAAATTCTGACCAAAGGGCACGATCAGGTAGGACAAAATCACGGGGATCACCACCAGCACCGGGCCGAGGGTAAAGAGCCAGGGGTCAGCTTTGTTGGGAACGAGATCTTCTTTAAAAACGAGTTTGAGGCCATCAGCAACGGGTTGCAGTACCCCAAGGGGGCCGGCAAATTCCGGGCCGATGCGCTGTTGTGCCGCAGCGGAAACTTTCCGCTCTAGCCAAACCGTGACCAGGACTCCCACCACTGCACCGATCACCACCAGGATCATCGGTAGGGGAATCCAAAAGGCACGGGCGAGATCGTGGGGAAGTCCAAATTCAGTTAGGGTTTGGATAAAACTGCCTTGCAGATCAATTCCAGAATTCATCAAAAACTCCTTGTGGAAACCCCCACCTCGCACCGCAGGTGGGGGAGGAAACAAGCGTCAGTCAGTGGGGTTAAATGCCCCACTGACTGACAATCTCTGCGGGCAACTGACTAAAATACCCGTGGCACGATAGAGTAGCTCAACCTTAGCAGCACTGAACTGGCCAATACGCTTCCAAGTGAACCCAGAAACAGAAACTTGCCGAGCCGTATCCCCACTCACATAGCCCACTGAGACGCGACCCGCCATCTCAGCCCGCACTAAATCCCCTTTCCGGAATCCATGGCGGGTCACTGTGCCCCCATATTTGCGGCGTAGACCCTGCTTACGGGGAACCATGAGGTGCAGTTGCCTGCGGCTGATGGGTGGCCGTTTAATCACCACAAATGGGGCAGATGTGAGCTTAACCTGTCCAAACCAAAGATAACCGTGACTCCGTTTCCGTTGGAAGGGACGATACTCGATGAAGTATCCACAGGCTAAGGCGACACCATCTACCGCATGGGTTTGGGGGATTTGTGCCGCTTTGTCCTGAGACTTCTTCAATCCCAAGGCAGAGCGAAGTTGAGCGGTGCCATTGCCATCCTGCTGCCACCCGTAACGGGTGTAAACAGGGGCAATTTGCTCCATTTTCTCAATGGCGTAGGCTTGCCCTACCATCACAGGGGAGAAACCTTTCCCAGATCTTGCCCCCTTTCGACCTGAGGTTAAGTCCACGTCGGCGCGAACTTTCTCATAGCCAAGGTTGGCAATGGGAAACAGTTGGGACAACTCCTGAACAACTCGAAACTCCAGGTCTCGGTTGGCTCGGATACTGGGGGGCACTTTCTGCTGTTTACGGTTGTTAAATCGCTGTTGGCGATGATTTCGTAGTGGGAAGGGTAACTCTCGATTAATCCGGCGACTGCGGCGAGAACGCCGTAGCATTCTGCGATTATCCATCCGCTCCCGCACTTTGGGGTAGGGGAGTTCTAGGTGAGACTGGAATAATGTCGCTTGAGCCGATTGAACGGCAATCCCTGAATAGAGTTTGCCGGGATCGACACCAACCACGACGGGCTGGGTATTACGACCCGATGGCTCCTCTTTCAGGCGCACTGCCTTGATCCGTAGATCGGTCTTCACCCATTGGGCCTTGCCCTGCGTTACCCACTTTTGAGCGCGATTGCGCTTGGTGGGCATGGCAGGAGTACCATCAGGGTTTTGAACGGGGATGCGTTGCATGGAAGATAATTCCAAAACTACAGGTCTCTTAAGCCAGTTAGTACGGTGTTTCTGGGCTGAACCCACTCCCTGAGATTCCAGGGCCTTACAAATAATCCGATTTAGAGAAGCAACCGGAAGTGTTGCCGTACTAACCTTGGTGGCCTATTCGCAGCTACGACCGGGTTATCTCCAGTCACTCCCCCACCTCGGCGGATGCCAGGTGGGGGTCATTGAAGAATTTCAGGGCGTGAGTGGCGGTTAGACAGGGGGTGGCCCTGCGGTTTGATTTTCTGAATAACCAGTATATCGCGGTCTGTGGCGTGGGCTGAAGGGAGCGGGGGGCGATCGCCCCCTAAATCACCCCCTAAATATTGCAAATTGTCTATTCTGCTTGCCTTGGCTCCCGTTGCCAGCAAACAATAAGAGGAAGAATGTCGAGGGAAAAACGATGAAAGCCTCTGAAATCATGACCACTGATGTCGTAACGATCCGTGGCTCTGCCACCGTTGCGGAGGCGGTGAAGCTCATGAAAGAAACAGGTCTGCGGGCCCTGATTGTCGATCGCCGCACCGAGGAAGATGCCTATGGGATGGTAACGGAGACCGATGTGGTCTACAAAGTGACCGCCTACGGCACAGACCCCAAACAGGTGCGGGTTTTTGAAATCATGACCAAGCCCTGCATTGTGCTCAATCCAGATCTGGCGGTGGAATATGTGGCTCGCCTCTTTGCCAACACCAAGATTCGCCGCGCTCCGGTGATCAAAGACAAGCTGTTGGGGATTGTTTCGATTACCGATATTCTCCGCAAGGGGGATTTTGTTGAAAAGCCCAAAGCCCTATCCCTAGAGGCTGAGATCGTCGCGGCCCGGGATAAAGCCCGTGCCATTTGTGCGGAAAAAGGTGCTTCTTCTCCAGACTGTGCCGCCGCTTGGGACATTGTTGAGGAACTCCAAGCCGAAGCCGCCCACCAACGGGCGAAAAAGCCGGTCAAAACCTACTTTGAGGAATATTGCGAGGAATACCCCGAAGCCCTCGAAGCCCGGATGTACGACGATTAATTTTCCCAAAAAACCAACCCCCTTCTTACCGAAGGGGGTTGGCTTTTGATACCTTCACTGGGGTCAAAAAACCTAGAAAAGATAAAGCACTTGGGAGTCTTGCCTTGTTTCGACCCCAAGTGCTTATTCAACTTTACTCCTCACACTCAAGTAACAGAGTAACGTTTAATTGAGATTTGTCAAGGGATTTTCAAAAGTTTTTTGCTAAATCCGTCTAAAGGGCGAAATGCTTCAGCCAAAAGACTGACTGATTCGGATCCGGCCCCGCAGCACCGCCCGCAGGATGCGATCGACGGTACGGCGTTCTTCAGGAGCTAAGGCTTCATCTAGAACGGCTGCCATCAGACCATAGCGATCGCTGAGGGTTAAAACACCAGTCTCAGCCACTGAGGCGAGAATTTCGTAGATTGCACCGGGAACGAGTTCGATCGGGGTCATGGCATCCAGACCTCCATGGGTTGCTTAGTCCTATCCTCTCGTTTTTAAGGCCGGATCGGGGTGATTTCCCTGAGGTACTTGCTGTGAGTTTCGTGGGTTCGAGGATTGACGGCGGTTACAGGCCAAGACTGATGAACATTACGCCCCATCGGTGATCTCCGGAACGCCTCTGCCGTGATATTCCTCACCAATGGGGCAATTTTGTATCGGATCGATCAAACGGGAATTGCCGTCAAGGCTAAACTACCAATATTACGATGCCCTCACCTTATCGATCCATATAAAGCCATTGCAACAACTCTCCAACCTGTGCAAAGCCCCCCTCTTCCCTGCCGAGGCCATTCGTCTCAGTAATGGTTTAACGCTCATTCATCAATATTTGCCAGCAACGCCTGTGGTCGCGGTGGATGTTTGGGTGAGGGCGGGAGCCAATGCCGAACCTCAGGATTGGCATGGCATGGCTCATTTTTTAGAGCATATGATCTTTAAGGGGAGCGAAGCAGTCCGCCCCGGAGAATTTGACTGGATTATTGAAACCAGTGGCGGCGGCACAAATGCGGCCACAAGCCACGACTATGCCCACTTTTTTATCACCACCGCAGCGGAATACATCCCCCAAACTCTGCCTTACTTTGCAGATATCCTCCTCCATGCAGCTATTCCCGATGAGGAGTTTGGCCGGGAGATGGATGTGGTGATTGAAGAGATCCATGGTTGCCATGATGACCCGGACTGGTTGGGGTTTCAGGCGCTGTGTGAAACGATTTATGGGCAATCTCCCTACGGGCGCTCGATTTTGGGTACGGCGGATCAGGTGCGGCAGCGATCGCCCCATCAAATGCGCTGCTTCCATCGCACCCATTATCAACCGGAAAATATGACCGTGGTAATGGTGGGGGGCATGGAGCGGGAAGCGGCGATCGCCCTCGTCAGTGAGGCCTTTTGCCATTTTGCCGTCCGCTCCGAATGTCCCCCGGTCATGGCCGACCCCAAACCCCAACTCGAGGAAATTACCCGCACTGAACTGCGTTTGCCCCGCCTTGAACAGGCCCGGCTGATGCTGGCCTGGACGGGCCCCGGTGTGGACTTAATGGATGTGGGCATTGGCTTAGATATGCTGTCGGTGATCCTTGCTGGGGGGCGGTCTTCGCGGCTGGTGCGGGATCTACGAGAGGAGCAACAACAGGTTTGGGATATCGGTTGTGAGTTTTCCCTCCAAAAAACCGCCAGTTTAATCACGATTAATGCTTGGCTAGAAGCGGAAGCCCTACCGAAGGTGGAGGCAGTCCTACAGGATCACCTGACGCGGCTGCAAAGGGAACCCATTGCGCCAACGGAGTTGAGCCGGGTGCAGCGCTTGCTGTGCAATGACTACGCCTTTTCCACGGAAACCCCCGCCCAATTGGCCGGCCTCTACGGCTACTACAACACCATTGCCCAAGCGGAACTGGCGGTCACATACCCAACTCGGGTGCAACAGATGACCCCGGAAATTCTCCAACAGATCGCCCAAGATTATCTGAAGCCGGACTGCTATGCTGTCACGGTGATGCGATCGCTTTAAACCCCTTTGCTAGCCTCACCATGTCTGCCCAACCCGTCAGTCTGACCCGTTTAAACAACGGGATTACCCTAATCACCGTTGACCATCAAGCCGCCGATTTAATTGCGGCTCGCTGTTTTTTCCGTGCCGGTGGCCGCTGGGAAAAGCCCCACCAATCAGGCATTTCCCATCTGCTCGCTGCGGTGATGACCAAGGGAACCCACAGCCTCACCGCCGCCGAGATTGCCAATCAGATCGAATCCATGGGGGCCAGTCTGGGCACAGATGCCGCTGCGGATTATTTCACCCTGGGCTTAAAAACGGTGACGGCGGATTTCCCCGTGATCCTGAACTTGGCAGCGGAGATTTTGCGATCGCCCACTTTCCCCCCTGCCGAAGTGGAACTAGAGCAGCAATTGACGCTCCAGAATATCCGCGCCCAAAGTGAACGCCCCTTTAGTGTGGCTTTCCAACAACTGCGCCAGGCGATGTATGGTGATCACCCCTACGGATTTTCAATTTTGGGAACCCCCGCCACCCTCGATCGCCTGACGGCGGCGGATCTCAAGGACTATCATCAAACCTATTTTCGCCCCGATAATTTGGTGATCAGCCTCTCGGGGCGCATTGAGCGGGATCGGGCGATCGCCCAAGTTGCCGCCGCCTTTGGGGATTGGCCCATTCCCGATCGCCCCCTACCCATCGCCCCCCAACTTCCCGCCCTGCCGCCCCCCAGTAGCCATCGGCTTCACCAAGCCACCCAACAGGCGATCGTCATGGTGGGCTATCCTGCCCCCGCTGTTCACAACTTGCCCGACTACATCGCTCTCAAGGTGATCAATACCTACCTCGGCAGCGGGTTATCCAGTCGCCTCTTTGTGGAGCTACGGGAAAAGCGGGGCCTGGCCTACGATGTTTCCGCCTTTTACCCCACCCGTTTTAGTGCATCCCAATTTGTCGCCTACATTGGCACAGCCCCGGAAAATGCTCAGGTGGGTTTTGATGGCTTAGTGGCGGAGGTTGAGCGACTGTGCCAGGTTCCCCTCACCGAAACCGAACTGCAAGCCTCGAAAAACAAACTGTTGGGGCAGTATGCCCTGGGCAAACAAACCAACGCCGATCTGGCCCAACTGTTTGGCTGGTACACAATCATCGATCTGGGCATTGAGTTTGATCACCAATTTCAAGCAGCGGTGCATCAGGTCACGCCGGATCAGATTCAAGCCGCTGCTCAACGTTATTTTCAAACCCCTTACATTACGATCGTGGGGCCAGAACCAGCCCGGGAAACCTTAGTGGGATAACGGCTCCCCACCCCTAAGGGGATGGGGAATTTCGGCACATTTGATGAATTAAATCAGGTTCAGATCGGGGTAATAGGCGAGGATATCCTCGGTGGTGAGGGTGTCCTCTGCGGCTTGGGGTGTCCAGAGAATTTCGACGGCGAGGAGGCGATCGCCCCCGACACCACTAATCTGCTGAACGGCCTGCTTTAAGCTCGTTGTATCATTGACCTTCGGGAGTTCGAGTTTCCCCTCAACCCCAACAATCAGCGTTACCACGAGGTATTCCCCCACTTCGGCCCGCACCTCTTGGGCCAAAGAATCCGCTTTCTCCTTAGCTTTGAGTTCCAACTGTTGGAGTTGGCGATCGACGTTGGACAGGGTTTCAGCGGTGAATTTACTTCGTTCCGTGAGGGCCAATTGATTGAATTGGGACTCAGCGGCACTCAAGGCCGTGCTTTGGTTCCGGGTTGCGCCGTAAACCCAGTAATCTGGATGGCGTAGCAGCGCCAGGCCCGTAGATTGAAGCAGTTGAGCGCGACCGCTACTGGTGCCGGTGTCAGCGGCACGGGCCAATTCCGCCAAATCCGCTTTCAGTTCCTGAGCTTCAGCGAGCAAACCCACCTGAACTTGTGCGACCGTCACCGTCGGATCCGCCATTTGATCATCACTCGCCCCAAAACCATTTTTGCGGAAAGCATTGATCACAAAATTGAGGATCGTAAAGCCGATCAAGAGCGTAAATAGGCCGCCAAAGCCCCCACCAAAGCCAAAGAAAGGAATTAAAAACGGAAAACCAAAGCCCCCACCATAGCCATAGCCGCCGGGACGAGCAGCGGGAGCGGAGCGACTGGGGAGGGAGCGGCTCGGGGCACGGAAGGAGCCTCCCCCCATGCGTCCCCCACTGCGGGCTGCCAGGGCATCATCCCCTGGGCCAAAGCTGAGGAGGATCACCAGACCCAACATCAAGAGGGTTTTCAACAGGGGTTTAAGTCTTTTCATATCTTGCAAAGGCGTGTTTTTGATCAGTTGGATCGGGGCCATGGGCCAGATCCTTCTCCATTGTAGGAAGTTTAGGGGCGGGCCCTAACGACGGGAGGAGGACGATCGCCGAAATAAGGCAGGAATCGGTAAACGACGACTGCGGCGCTGTTGGGGATTACGCCGCCGTTTTTCTTCCGCAATCATCCGTAATTGTTGGGCCTCTTCAATACCAGGGGCATGGGGGCGACGGCGGGAGAGTGGCCCACTGTCAATGGGGCGCATGGCCCGGCGATCGCTCTCATCCATCAGCGCCGGACTCGTCATTTCAGTATTGTGCCACCAGTTCATAATCCAAATACTCACCCCCCCAGCCACAGCCCCCACAATCAAGTTCAGTAGGAACGGATAACCCAAATAGGTAAAAGCAATACTGAAAAAGAGCCACATTAACAGTCCAGTTGCCACCTTTTGGCTCAAGATCCGATGATCATCGGGGGTTTCGGCCATAATTTCACAACTTTTTCACAACTTTTTCACAACGTGGCTTTATTGTAGGGCCAGCACCGGAGTATCGAATCATCATTGCGATTTACCCTAGGGGAGTGCCGCCTTTTCATGTGTTTAGCCATTGCACCAACTCATCAGTCCTTCAATCTTGAGCCTGCCACGGTTCCCTTAGCCTCCTGTTCTCGCCGACGGCTTCCCGACCGCTGTGATATCCTGATCATCGATCCGGAGCCGGATATTCGGCAAATTGTCCAAACCAGCTTGGAAGTCACCACCCCCTGGTCGGTCACGGCAACGGATTCCTACGATGCTGGGGTTAAACTGGCCCTCAGCCTCTGCCCTCGGCTCTTACTCCTCAATCTGCCCCTGGCGACGATTCCCCGTTCCCATTGCCTGATTCCGTTTCAGCCACTCCGTGATTCTGGGGAAACTGGCTTAGTGGTGATGGTGGATCGGGTGCGACGGAGCGATCGCCAATCCTTGTTAAGCTGTGGTGTTGACGGGATCATCGCTAAACCCTTTGATTGTGATCAACTGGTGGCCCTCTTGTCCCAGTGGTTAGGCTAATCCCTCCGGTCTGCCCCCAGACCTGCAAGGAATTTGGCCAGACTTGGTACAATTCTATCCTTGGGGCTGTTGTGAGCAAATGCCATGGGAAATCGAACGATTTTAATTATTGATGACGAAGCCGACATCCGCGCCGTTGCCCAGTTGAGTTTAGAAATTAATCAGGATTGGCAAGTGCTAACGGCAGCATCGGGGGGTGCGGGCTTGGCCCTGGCCCGGGAGCAGCGCCCGGATGCCATTTTGCTGGATGTGATGATGCCGGATCTCGACGGCCCGGCCACCTGGGCTTTATTACAGGAGGATCCCCACACCCAGACCATTCCCGTTATTTTCTTAACGGCGAAAGTCCAAGCCGCCGAGCAACGCCGCTACGCCGAATTGGGGGTGAAAGCCGTGCTCACCAAACCCTTTGATCCGGTAAGATTGGGGGACTTGATTGTGGAAGCCTTGAGTTGGTAGCGATCGCCTTGCTCTGGGTTAATTTTGATTGATCCAGGCGTTGCTCTCTCTAGTATGGTGGGGGGTGGAGTGCATTGCCCTGGGCTAGAGGCGATCGCCCCTCAACCCTTCTAGCGGATTTTTACAGGAGTTTTCCGATGAAATATGGCATTGATATGGGACACAACGCCCCCCCTGATGTTGGTGCATCCTCCCGCTATGGGAGCGAGGATCGCCTGACCCGCGAAGTGGGAACCCAGGTCATCAACAAATTGCGGGCCCTCGGTCATGAAGCCGTGAACTGTACGCCCACCAGTGCCACCAGCGTCATGGACTCCCTGCGCAAGCGAGTCAACACCGCCAATGCCAACAACGTCGATGTACTCATCTCGATACACTTCAACGCCTTCAACGGCAACGCCCACGGCACAGAAATTTACGCCATCAGCGATGCTGGTCGTCGCATTGCCCAACCCATCCTCAACAACATCGTCGCCCTCGGCTTCTCCAACCGCCAGATCAAAAACGGCTCTCACCTCTTTGTCCTCCGCAGCACGAATATGCCCGCCATTTTGGTGGAATGCTGCTTCATTGACTCTGAGCGAGACATGAAGCTCTACAACACCGAGGATATGGTCAATGCCATTGTCCGCGGCCTTGCCGGTCGCCTCCCGGATGCCCCCGCCGCCCCCGGCACCGGCGGCCGAGATAACCAAGTCCTCAAGTTGCAACAATCCCTCAATAAACTCCAAATCCCCGACAGCAATAATCGCTCCCTGGGAGAAGATGGCATCACCGGCCCCGCCACCCAATCCGCCACCCAACGCTTCCATCAACTGATGGGGATTAACGCCACCGGACAACCGGTTTCCCTCACCTGGAAAGCCCTCGACGAAATTCTCTCCCAGCCGGTACTACGCCCCAACCATGCGGAAGGGTCGGCAGTGCGTTATTTGGAATACCGCCTCGGCGTGACAGTGACGGGGGTTTATGACGATCGCCTCAACGAAGTGGTTAAAAATTTCCAGCAGCAGCAAAATGTCACCGTCGATGGCATTGTTGGCCCCCAAACCTGGGGTCTGCTGATGGGCCAACCCATTCCCGCCCTCTCTTTAAAAATTATCCGGGATACCGTTCTCAAGCAAAGCACCCTCGATAGTAACCAAATCACCGACCCCAACCTCAAACACGAAATCAAGCAAGGGGAAGAAATCCCCCTCCATAGTTGGGCGGAAGAAGGGAATCATGTCCGCGCTGCCTTTAACAATGTGACGTTTAAAGGGTTTAACACCTGGTATGCCTTTAGCGATCATGTGGAAATTTGGGAAGGAGGAGAGCCGTTGGTCGTCGAAACCCCCGTGGAGGAGGCTCCCCAGGTGCAAACCCGCGCCGATGCCTTTAACCTCCCTGGCTATACCAGCACGTTCTATCTCAACAACCCGATTATTCCCAATGGCAATTTCACCTGGCGGGAAGCCCTCCACAATGGCCAGCGGATTCCTCGGTTTAAATCCCATGTGGATAATATTATCGCCCTTGCCCAACGGCTTCAGGAGGTGCGGGCCCGGTTGGGGGGTTTCTCGATGACCGTCACCAGTTGGTATCGCCCTGAACCCTGGAATAGTCGGGCTGGGGGGGCCAGGAATTCCCGCCACCTCACCGGGGAAGCGGTGGATCTGTTGCGCTCTGGGATGACGGGCCGGCAAATGGCGGCGCGGTTGCAGGATTGGCCCGGCGGCATGGGAACCTACACCCACTATCCCAACCTGCTCCACTTGGATATTCGCCCCTACCGCGCCCGCTGGTAATGGCGGGGTTTGAGGCGTTGCGGGGTCAGGGGGCGGCAATTACGCTATTGGAGGCGGCCCTGGCCCGCGATCGCCTCGCTCCGGCCTATCTTTTTGCTGGCCCCCCTGGCGTGGGCCGGGCCCGGGTAGCGGCCATTTTCAGCAGTCAACTCCTCTGCCAACACCAACCCCCTGAACACCATCCCCGCATTACCCAGAAGGTGGCCGCCCGCAATCACCCTGATTTCTTTTGGGTGGAACCCACCTATCAACACCAGGGCAAACGGTTCACGCCCCAGGAGGCAGAAGCGGCGGGTTTAAAGCGGAAAACGCCCCCCCAGATCCGCATTGAGCAAATTCGCGAAATCACCGAATTCCTCGCCCGTCCTCCCCTAGAAGCGGTGCGATCGGTGATTGTCCTGGAATCGGCCCAAACCATGGCGGAAGGGGCTGCCAATGCGCTGTTGAAAACCTTGGAGGAGCCAGGCCGGGCCACGCTAATTCTGATTGCCCCCAGTCCTGAAGCTCTCCTGCCCACCCTCGTTTCCCGCTGTCAGCGCATCCCCTTCTATCGCCTCTCCCAAGGGGATTTAATCACCGTCTTAACGCCCCTGCAACCGGAAATCATCCAGGAAACCACGCTGCTCAATTTAGCCCAAGGCAGTCCCGGAGCAGCCTTGGAGGCTTGGGGCCAGCGAGAAACGATCCCCGCCCCCTTGCTTGCCCTCAGCCAAGACCCCCCCAAAACCCCTAAGCAAGCCCTGCTTCAAGCCAAAGCCCTAGCGAGTGATCTTGAACCGGAGGCCCAACTGTGGCTCTTGAACTATTGGCAACAGGAGGATTGGCAGCAACGGCGCGATCGCTTTCGTCTTCAAGGGTTTGAACAAGCCCGCCGCGCCCTGTTGGGCTACGGGCAACCCCGCCTCGTCTGGGAATGTTTGCTGTTATCGTTGCTGGCAAAAGGTTAGAGTTGATCGCGAAGTGAAGTACAGTCACATCTGAAGATGCAAACTTCCATCACTCAACCTTGATTTTAAAGATTCTCCATGGCTCCTAAACGTTCCCTCGCGGGCATTGCCGGTATTGTGGCCATGGCCACATTGATTAGTAAAGTGTTTGGTTTGGTGCGGGAGCAGGCGATCGCCGCCGCCTTTGGGGTGGGGCCGGTGGTCAATGCCTACGCCTACGCCTATGTGATTCCCGGCTTTTTGCTCATTCTCTTGGGGGGGATTAACGGCCCCTTCCACAGTGCTTTAGTCAGTGCCTTGGCAAAACGGGACAAATCGGAAGCGGCCCCCATTGTCGAAACGGTGACCACCTTCGTAACGGGAATTCTCTTGCTGGTTACGGTGGCATTGATCCTCGCTGCCGGCCCCTGCATCGACCTCCTCGCCCCCGGCTTGGATGACACCACCCGCGCCATGGCGGTGCTACAACTGCGGATCATGGCTCCCCTGGCGATCCTTGCGGGTCTGATCGGCATTGGCTTTGGCACACTCAACGCCGCCGATCAATATTGGTTGCCCAGCGTTAGCCCCCTCTTTTCCAGCGTGACGCTGATCGGGGGGGTAGGGTTTTTGCTGTGGTGGTTGGGGGATGCGGTGAATGCGCCGGAATATGCGCGGTTGGGGGGTTTGGTGTTGGCGGGGGGAACTTTAGCGGGGGGGGTGTTGCAATGGTTGGCGCAGTTGGTGGCCCAGTGGCGATCGCAACTCGGAACCCTGCGCCTCCGGTTTGATTGGCGGATTCCCGGTGTAGCCGATGTCCTCAAGGTGATGGCCCCCGCCACCCTCTCATCGGGGATGCTCCACATTAACGTCTACACCGACCTCTATTTCGCCTCCACCATTGCCGGGGCAGCGGCGGCGATGCGTTACGCCAATTTCATCGTCCTCACCCCCGTGGGCATCCTTTCCAATATGATCCTCGTGCCGATGTTGCCGGTGTTTTCCCGTTTGACGGCTCCGGAGCAGTGGGATGATCTCAAAGTCCGCATCCGCCAGGGTCTACTCCTCACCGCCCTCACCATGTTGCCCCTAACGGCCATCTTCATCGCCCAAGGGGGGCCGATTGTGCGGATTATCTATGAGCGGTTTGCCTTTGATGCGGAGGCTTCCCGGTTAGTCGTGCCGGTGTTAATGGCCTACGGGTTTGGGATGTTTTTCTATTTAGGGCGGGATGTATTGGTGCGAGTGTTCTATGCTCTAGGGGATGGGGAAACACCCTTTCGGATCAGCGTCTTTAATATTCTCCTGAACGTTGTTTTAGATTATTTCCTCGTCAATGCCTTTCAGACCCCGGGCCTAGTGATGGCCACAGTGGGGGTGAATATCACCTCGATGGTGATTTTTCTCTTCATTCTCCATCGCCGCCTGCGGGGTTTGCCTTTGGGGGAATGGGGGCTGATTTTGTTGGGCTTGATCGGTTGTACAGTGGCGGCTACTGCGGGGAGTTGGGGGGTCAATTGGCTGTGCGATCGCTGGTTTGATCCCGATCAATTATGGGTCGTACTGGTGCAACTCACCCTCGGCTCCCTCGTCGCCTTGGGCATCTTCACCGGGTTAGCCCTGCAATTCAAACTCCCAGAATTAACGATGCTGCAAACCCGCCTCCAAGCTAAATTCCTCCGGCGCGGCTAAACCCTTGGGGCGATCTAACAGTCAAGTTATGCTGATGTAGAGCTTAGGGGTAATTATTGGGATTCTCGATCGCTAATCCTTCGCTCAATGCACATTTGTTTAGATCGTTATCGGCTGAAACGAAATTGACCACAGGCAGACTATTTGTTAAGCATAGAATGTTCAATTCACGCCCTGAAGCAAGTTGAACGGCATCATAGCCTCGCAAAGCATATAACTCAGCCATGCTTATTGCTGTTTTAATGATTTTCTCTGAGATTTCAATAACCTGATATTCGGTCTGAAAATCTTGTTTAAACTGATTACAAATCGCTATAGAATCAGATATGCTAATACTTCCGCCTTTTGCTCTACGGGTAATTGCAGAAATAATTTCTACACCTGCAATAGCAGCTATAAAAAACTGATGACCTAGGCTGGGATCAAAAAGACTGCAAACCCAAGTAGAACCAGTTTCGCTCACATAGCGTTTTACTAACGCACTGCTATCCAGATAATAGATAGCCATTTAGCCGCGCTCCTCAATAATTGTTTCAGATATAGAACTACCTTGTACCGAAACTAAAGATAACCTAGGTTGTTGCTTCAGAGAGCCTTGCCTTACATAGCAAACTAGACCTGAGTGAAGTAAAGAACTGTAAAGCTGGGCTAGTCTAGTGGGTTCATCTAATGAGTTAAGACGAACTTGTATTGCCTGACTTAGCTTTTGAAGCTCATCCAATTCCAGTGTTTCAAGCTGAGTAATGAGTTTAACAAGAGTTGCTTGCGTCATAATGGGCAAATCTTCTGAACTAAAGTACTAAATCTTTATAAAAGCTTTTCGGAGTCTTCTATGACCCGGAGGCCTTAGTCATCCACCTACTCTACGGGACTGGGATGCGGTTGACTGAATGCCTACGACTGCGAGTTAGGGATGTGGACGTTGACTATGGCCAAATCCTAATCCTTGACATCCTCAGACTGTCTCAGTTTATCATCTCCTAAGATTCTTGAGCCAAATCTTAAGATATGCTGATATAGCTCAGGGGTGACACGAAAACCAGCTTGCTTGATCAAGGTATCCATAACAGATCGAACTTGAGGGATGAGACTCCTTTGTTTGGCAACGAGCAGAATGCCCAAAATACCAATGATAGACAGTCCAAGCCGAAGGGCTTCTTGCCGCCCCAAGCGTTCATCAATGAGGAGATCATCAGCTTGTAGCTCAAATGCCAAGGCTATTGCATTCGCTTCTCCAGCATCTAATCCCCGTTCTTGCTGAAGTTGGTGGGCAAGTTCAAAGTTGCTGAGGGATTGAGTTTGAATCCAGCCTGCTTGGAGAATGACTGGAATGATGGGATTGCTTACGGCTGCTAATTCCCTGGCAACAACGTCCGGAACAATAACGGTTCGGTCAATTGACTTTAGCAACCAGAGATGATCGATGATTGCAAGATTGGAGAGGGCAGATGTATCGCTGACAACGATCACAGCCAACCTCGATCTCGTAGATGCTGAACATCCTGCTCAAAGTCTTCCACATCGTAGTGAACACAAATGCCACGATCTGCCAGTAGTTTTTGAAAACTCATGACTTCCATTGCGGCAATCTTACTGGCACGGCTCAGGGAAATCCGCTCTTGCTGAAATAGGGCAATGGCAATCTCCCGGAGCCAGTCGATCTGGTTAAAGGTTTCTACTTGGCTGAGGCTATCAGGTAGGTTCAGCATAATTTGCATCGAGTTGCCCTCAAGTGCTTATTGGTAATTTTAAGGCTTGGGCGGCTGGGGTTGCACGCTTGATCCCGCTCAATTATGGGTCGTATTCCTACAACTCACCCTCGGCTCCATCGTCGCCTTGGGCATCTTCACCGGGTTAGCCCTGCAATTCAAACTCCCAGAATTAACGATGCTGCAAACCCGCCTTCAAGCCAAATTCCTCCGCCGGGGCTAAACCCTTGGGGCGATCTAACGATGAAGTTGAGCGGCGGCAAGCAACCTATGGCTCTCACCCGATCATTTAACGCCTGCCCATTGCAGTGCAGTGTTAGCCTGCTCTAAACTTAGGTGTACATAACCCATCTGTCTGTATTATGAGCTATCGCGACATCATTACGATTGAGCCTGATAAGCGTGGCGGCAAGCCCTGTATCCGCCGGATGCGAATTACGGTTTACGATATCTTTGGCTGGTTAGCGGCTGGTATGTCTACTGCTGAGATCATCGACGATTTTCCAGAACTGACGGAAACCGATATTAGAGCCTGCTTAGAGTTTGCGGCGGATCGTGAACATCGTTTAGTTGCATCGGTGAGTGCTGCTTGAAACTACTTTTTGATCAAAACCTGAGTCGAAAACTTGTTACTCGATTGGCTGATATCTTCCCGAATGCTAGTCATGTACAATTTCACGGGTTGACGGAGAAGACAGATACAGAGATTTGGGAGTTCGCTCAGTTAAACGATTTCTGCATTGTCACTCAAGATGCAGATTTTGCGGAAAGAAGCCGACTATACGGTTCTCCACCGAAAGTGATATGGTTAAGATGTGGAAATGCACCAACTAAACAGATTGAAATTCTGATTCGCTCTGCTCAAGAAGTAATTGAAGAACTTTTAGGGAATACTGCTTTTCACTGCTTGGAGCTTCACTAAGCGATCTCGGCTGATTTCTTAGTCCTATGCTGTTTAAGCATGCCACAATCTGCCAGTAGTTTTTGAAAATTCATGACTTCCATTGCGGCAATCTTACTGGCACGGCTCAGGGAAATCCGCTCTTGCTGAAATAGGACAATGGCAATCTCCCGGAGCCAGTCGATCTGGTTAAACCGACATTCCGCAGGTTGACAAAAAATAAAAAAGGTGTAGTGGTTTACCGACATTCCGCAGGTTGACAAACAAATTAAAGTGTGCATTTATTTTTTGTTTCCCGAAAGCCTTGAAAAATGGCAGGTTTGGACTTTGGATGTTGCCGATCAAATTATTACGGAACATTAAGCTACTCGTTGAGTTCTCAAAATTGGCAAATCCTAGAAGTCTCTTCCCACAAGGCTTACAGCGATTGTATTTAGCAATGCATAGTAAAAATAAAATATCAACCTGCGGAAAGTGAGGTTAAATGTATTGAAAAATTGAGGTGTTGGTCTAACGGATGAGTTCACCTACATTTTGTAGCACAGCGGAGAAATGTCAGGTGCAGCGATTTGTTATGTGTTGTCTTTATTAATAATTTCTAATTCAATTTGATCTTCCTATTCCTCTTCATTTTCAAAGACACCAGTATCAATAATCGCTTTGCACAGTTTATCAATTACGGGAACTGAAACACTATTTCCAATGAGTTTCATCCATCTCGATCTTGACTTTGGTAGTTTAAAATCTTCAGGAAATCCCTGTATTAAACAAGCCTCACGTTTAGTAATTTTTCTAAATTCTCTTAATTCATAAACTTCCTTTATGAATTTGTTTTTAAAATCATTATGATTTAATGCTTCGATTGTCTTTAAAGTTATGAAGTCATTTGTGTCGCTTGCAACTAGGGTTGGGAAAATATCAGAACTTGGCAAGAAGATACGATTTACACCAAATAGTCCCGTACTAATTTTAGTGTTTTTAAAATCATATCGAATTTCGACACACTCAATAATATCTTTCTGTTTCAGAGACTTAATTGCCTTTCCAATTGACATCCTTTTTAACTTAAAAGCTCTTTGAATATTTAAACTATCAATAAGAATTTCTACATTGTTTGCGAATGAAAGTAAGAGTTCTTCATCCTTTGTCAAGTCGTTACTATTATACTGTTTGATCGCAAAACGATACTCTTCAGATTTTAAGATTTCTAATTGAACCAGTTTATCAATTTCTTCTTGTTTAATCGACGAGTCTAGGCATTGAAAATGTTCTAATGACAATGGATTTCCGTCTAATTTACCATAGTAATTTTTTCGTCTGTTTCTAAGTAATAATAAGCAAATATCTTTTTGCCGTTTAGTAGTGTCAATAATGTCCCACGAGTGTATTGTTGTATGACCATTTCTAAGGTCGTTAAACAAAAAATAATCGTTGAATCCATTTGTACTTGAAAGGCTCATGCTTTTAGGTTCAACAATATTGCCAAATAAGTCTCTCTGAACAATCTTTTTATCTATTTTTTGCTGTATTTCAATACCTAATATATCACTAAGTTTTAGTTTGTTTTCACTAAATTTTGGTAACGCGAAATTTTGGAAGTAATTCTTTTTCTTAAACCCAATTATGTATACGCGAACCCTATTTTGTGGTACACCATAATCAAATGAGTTAATTAAAAAATAGTTAGCGTGATAGCCTGCTTTTTCAATTCTTTCTAGGATATATGACAAAGCTTTTTTGTTCCGAGGGTCAACCAATCCTTTTACATTTTCAAAAATAAATGCCTTTGGTTTAGATTGTTGAAGCAAATAAATTGTATCGTTCCACAACTGCCCTCTATCATCGTCAAAACCTAGATTTTTACCTGCAATTGACCAGCTTTGACAAGGAACTCCAGCGGTTAACAAGTCGTGAGGTGGTAATTCTCTGATTTTGGTGATATCTCCTAAGTTACAACTAGGTTCAATTTTAAAGTTCTCGCAATATATATTTATTGCGTCTTTATTTATTTCACTAAAACCTATGCAATGACCGCCATTATTGCTTAATGCCATTTTAAACCCACCAATTCCAGCAAAAAGATCAATAAAAGTAAATCGTATGTTCTGCATTTTTTATGTCTCTTATTCAAGTCAATTATTTTAAAACTTCTTCTTCAAAATTTTTAGGAGGTTCAATTCCCAAAAACTCTCGATAGATCCTTTCTTTGTAATCCTTACCCAATGCATTAATTTCTTTAATGAAGTTACTATAAGTTCCTTCCCCTCCAATAAGTTCCCAAAATTCATTGCCTATCAGTACTGATTCATCTTCATGCATATTGAACCATCGCATAGGGAAAGTCCATTTATAATCTTCTTTCCTCCCATAAGGATTATATGGCAAAGCGTAGTAGGCATAATCAACAGCTTTTGGCTCCATTGCCAAAAGCTTAAATAATTTTTCTTTGCTTACTTTTGTTTGATCGCTATTTGGTAATGGAGCTTTTAGTTCAAACGAATACCGTGTTCCATCTTCTTCGTTTTGTATAAAAATATCACACACAACAGTCGCAGGCATAAGTTGCCCACTTCCCGCCTTAATATATTTCAATTCTTTATCCCAATCTGGTTTAATTTTTTCTTTGCCTTTACTATGTTCTAATTTATTTAGAATCTCTTGAATTCTTCTTAAGCTTTCTTTTCCAATTGTTCCGTTTATCGTATGTCCCATTTGACAATTACCATGAGCTTCTAAAGCAACAACTTGAGCAAGTTTTTCCCATACACCACCAAATGGAGTTACAAATCTTCTCTCAAAATGTGAACCTTTAAAAATCTCGTCAGGCACTAATGCTGCGTAGAGAGGTTTGCTTGAATGGTGACTTTCCTCAATAAAAGGGTCAGTAATTAGAACGCGATCCATTACCCGATCCATCATTTCAGATACGACATCTTTTATGGCTTTTGAAATTCTTTGCTGTTTATTCATTGCAAATCTCATTTTCATGACACATAACTATTTATTAGACCGCAACTGCAAGATAACTCACCCCTGGAGGGTGTTGCCAAGCACTGGCGGTCTAACTCCGATATTATAGGCGTTATTCCGCACAGGCGGGATAACACCCGTTTTGGTCGTCTTTTAGCGCAAGTCCTGTTATGGAAGTGCCTCAACGGCCCAAACTTCTCGATCGCCTCCACCAAGTCATCAACTTTCAGCATCTCAGTCGCAAAACCTAGGTCTGGGGGGCGTTTTTCGCCCCTGCGTTGCCCGTTCCCTGTTCCCCCTCAAACCACCTCCAAATCCAACCCCCAACCCTGAAGCGTTCCCGTATCCCCCGGTACGCGGTCAATCACCCATAACTGCCAAGTTCCCAAGGCGGGGCGATCGTGGAACTGAGCCAAGGGAGAGGTGACGAGGGAGCGGTAGGTGCGTTTGAGGCGGGTTAACCGTCCGAGGTTGCGGCTTTGTAGGAGCACCATGATGCCGTGGGGACTGCGGAGATGAATTTCTAAATCTCCCAAAAATCCATGGACAATTTCCACCGTCACCGCCAAGGCCGTAATCTTGCCGCCTTGGGTAATTTCCAAGCTACTCAGTAACCCTTGGGGATTATGGTCGGGAATCGCCACCGCGAGGCTACTGTGGCGGCTCAAACTCCGCTTCACTGCCACGGGGACATTGGCCCGCTGTCGCCGCTGGGCCTCCAACACCGCTTGATAGGCATTCACCTTGCCATAGCCAAACCACTGGCTGTGGCCCTTGCTGTCATAGGTTCCGAGGGTTAAGGCCAATTGGGGATCGGGGTCGCGATCGACAATTTTATCCGCCGTCTGCTCCAGCAATTTTTTAACCTCCACAGCGGTTAAATTGGGATTCACCGACAGCACCAACGCCGCCACCCCCGCCACCACTGGGCAGGCGCTGGAAGTACCACCAAAATTGCGGGTAAAGTTGCCGCGATCATAGCCCCAATCCCCCATTTGATCCGTGGTAAAGATGCCCAATCCCGGCAGATGGGTTTTTACCGCCGGAGCAGTGGACATAAACCCGCTTTTGGCAAACCACATCCCTGGCGGCGCATTATTGCTGGGGGCAGTGACGGCAATATGCGTACCCCAATTGCTATAGCTGGATTTTTTCCCCAAACTCGTACAGGCGGAAACGGTGATCACATCGGGATGGGTACAAAAGCCACTGAGCCAATCTGTGGGGCCTTTGAGGAGGTCGTTGGGCCAGCCCTGTTCATAAAGGGTTCCCTGGACGGGACGGTTGGCATTGCCAGCGGCGAAGACGATGACGCAGCCTTTGCCTTGGCGGCCTTGGGTGGCGGCTTTATGGAGGGCGGCCCTTTGGCGGAGGGAAAGGGGGAAATGGACGGCGGCGGCTCCCCAACTACAGGAGATGACGCTGGCTCCTTTTTCCATTGCCCAGTTAAACAGGTTTTCGATCGCATTATCATCCAGATAACCCGTGGTACGCAGGGGCATCAGGGCGCAACCGGGAGCCACGCCCACAATGCCATTGCCGTTTTCTTCCGCTACGGCTACCCCAGCGCAGGCGGTGCCGTGGCTTTCCTGCGGCTCAGTGGGGAGGGGGGAAAAGTCGCGATCGCGAAAATCGTAGGGGGCGATAATTTTCCCCGGGCCTTGAAGATCCGGATGGTTGAGATCAATGGCATCATCGGCGATCGCCACCACCACCGACCGACTCCCCCGGGTGATATCCCAAGCCCGCTCACAGTCAATATGGGAGTTGGGGGCTAACTGGGTTCCCCCCTGGTGGTGGAGATACCACTGTTCGCGGTAATGGGAGTCGCGGGGGCGATAGAAGGATTCTTGGAGAAAAATAATATTGGCTTCAGCCGTGAGCACCTGCGGGCTAGCCATGAGGTGATTGGCCAGCTTAATCGGGTTGGCCGTGGCTTGGAGCGTGACGCGGTAAATCGTCGTATTGGGGACACCTTCGAGGGGGCGATCGCCCACCAGCCCCAAGGGAGCCGTTAACGCCAACTGCTCCTCTGGATCAACCTCAGCCCCAAACTGCACCGTCATTTCATCGGTGAGATAGAGCCGCGTTTCCGGGCTATTTTGCAGTTGATAGACATGGCTAGCGAAGCTCACCCCCTCCGCCCCCCGGGCCGCCGCCATCGCCGCCTCCAAATTGGCCGGCGCGACGATAAATTCCAGCAGCGGCGTTTGGGGAATGGGGTGACGGTTAAGGCGATCGAGTTCTGGGGGCAGGGGCGCGTCCGGTTGGGTCGGGCGTAGCGTGAAGCGATCGCCCGCCTTCAACAGCAATAATTCTTCCCCGCCCCGTTGGAGCGTCAAGCCAAGGTTTGATTCAGGCAGCATGGGTGATGGCAAGCAGCGGTGAGGGCAGAAAACACCCCGGTAATATAGCTATCCTAGGGGATGAATGGCAATCTTCCAACCGAGGGGATCCCCTTGGCTGATCAAGGAAGGAAGGGTTAGGATGGCCAGAAATCAGCGGAATAATCGCATTCAGATGATTTCTTCACTCCATCAACTGTTTTAGCCACAATCAACGATCGCTCAAGCCACAATCAAACTGGCTATTATGGGGTTTTGACCTCACCACCGAGGTTCATCATGCAAGCGGGACAAGTTCCACCAATCACAGCATCAGACCAACAAGCTTGGCAACAGAATATCCGGATCCCTGAAGATGAGGGTGGCATTGAATTGGGGCGGATGTTGGAAGCCCTCTACCGCCGGGCATTTTTAATTATTGGCTTAAGTTGCTTAATGGCAGGCGCGGGAGCCTATAAAGCGATTACAGATACCCCCATTTATAAATCTCGGTTTGAAATTCTCACCGAATCCGTCACAGTGGAAACCCAAGTCATTTCCACCGTGACCAACTCTGATGCGGTGATTGGGAGTCGCCCCGAAGGTGTCACCCTTGACGAGACGAAAATCAAAGTGCTGCGGAGTCCTGAAGTCCTCAATCCCGTCCTAGAAGAACTGCACAGCAAGTATCCTCACCTCACCTACGAAGGTTTGAAATATAGTTTGAATATTCGTGTCTTGGGACCCAATGTTTTAGAAGTTTCCTTTCAACATCCTAACCCCACCTTTGTTAACGATCTACTGATGGTGGTTTCCCAATCCTATTTGAACTACAGCTTAGAAGACCGAAAATCGGATATTCAACAGGGTTTAGATTTTGTCGATGAACAACTCCCAGAACTAGAGGGTCGGGTGGAATTTTTACAGGGCCAATTGCAAAATCTACGCCAAAACTATAACCTCATTGACCCGGCCACCACAGGGGAACAGTTGGCGGGCCACATCACCACGGTGCAAACTCAACAATTAGCCATTCAATCAGAACTGCATGAATTGCGATCGCTCTCCAGTGAGATGCAAACTGAATTAGCAATCAAATCCCCCGAAAACCTGGCTTCATCAGCCCTGATGAGCAGCCCCCGTTATCAAGCCATATTGGATCAACTCCAAGCCATTGATAGTCAAATTGCCAAAGATTCGGTGTTGCTGCTGGAAGAAAGCCCAGAAATCAAACTGCTCAACGAACAACGTCAAAACCTCCTCCCCCTGCTGCGCAATGAAGCAGATCGCACCGCCGTCGCCCTAACGACCCGGATTGAGGAAATGGAAGGGCGGCAGCAGGGGTTAGCCAATACCTTGACGGATTTTGAAAATCGGGTCAAGCAGCTTTCTGTGATCAGTCGCTCCTATACCGATATTGAACGGGAATTACACATTGCCACGGAAAACCTCAATCAATTTCTCACCCGTCGGGATTCTCTGCGCATTGAAATTGCCCAACGTCAAGTTCCCTGGCGACTGCTGGAGCCGGTGACACCGCCCCAACCCTCCACCGCCAGCACATCCCGCAATGTGCTGCTGGGGGCCATTGTCGGCTTCATGCTGGGCTGTGGGGCAGCGCTGGCCCTGGATACCTTGAGCAATGTGCTCCACAGTCCCAAAGAGGTTAAAAAAATTACCAAGCTTTCGCTGTTGGGGATTATTCCCCGCAAACGGGAACTCAGCGAATTTGCCCCCGCGATTACGTTTGTCGCCCTCGATCAGACCCCAAGCTTGGAGGTAGAAACTCAGGGGGATTTACTGGGTCTCTCCACCCCATCGATCTCTAATCCAATTACGGGCCTCTTGCGCTGGGTGTTAAACGGTACGCCTTTAGCCCATTGGGTGCGATCGCCCGCTGGGGACTTGAGCCGCTCTGCCTTTGCCGAAGCCTTCCAAGCTTTGGCGGCCAATGTGCGCCTTTTGGATGCGGATAACCCGGTGCGATCGATTGTGCTCACTTCTTCCCTTGCCGGTGAGGGGAAAACCGTGGTGGCGGCCTACCTGGCCCAAGCCTTTGCGCGGATGAATCGGCGGGTGCTGGTGGTGGATACGGATTTACGACGGCCCCAAGTCCATCAACGCTTAGGTGTGGCCAATGGCCCAGGGTTAACCGATGTGCTGTCGGGGGATATCCCGATTCAGAGCGCGATCCAAGCTTCGATTTTGGATGAGAACCTCTCGGTATTAACAGCAGGAATGCTGCCCCCCGATCCGATTCGGCTGATTTCCTCCCATAAAATGCAGGATTTGATGATCTACCTACGGGATCAGTTTGATTTGGTGATCTATGATGCGCCGCCTCTGGGGGGGTTAGCGGATGCCCATCTGTTGGGGGCTAATAGTGATGGGGTGTTACTGGTTACAGGGTTGGGAACCCTGAAGCAATCGGTGTTAGAGCAGTCTTTATACGAGCTATCGGTGGCGAATACGCCAGTTTTAGGGGCGATCGCCAATTTTGCCAAGGAAACCCCCGCCTATCCGGGAAACAAGGGGGGCGATCGCTCCGGTAGTGGCGATCGCGCCGATGTTGCCGCCGCTCCACCGCAGGCTGTCCTCAAGGAGTTGGCACCCGTGGGACTCAATGGCACGAAGTTTGTCCATTCGGACAGCCTAGGTAACAGCTAGCGATCCATCTCCATGCCTGTCCCCACTGGATCTTGAGATAAAAAGGCGCGATCGCTCGGTAATGGGGCAACCGCTTCCGTGAGCGTAAATTCTCCCGCCAAAATCCAGGCCTTCAAACAGTCCGCCACCTGTTGGGAACGGTATAAACTCGCTAAGGGGGCCGTGCGTACCGATTGCCCCTCAATGGTGATCCGCCCCGATTTCAGTTGGCCATAGGACACTAAACCAAAGGTGGGCCGCACCCGGCGGGGAATGGAAAAATCCATTACCGGGGCAACAATTTCCTCATCCTGAACCGCACAACGGGCCACCACCTCCTCATTGAGCACCGCCAAAGGAACCCCCACCCCCAACATGATCGAGGGGCCGTAATGTTTGAAATAACAGCCCCGCACCCAATCCGAGGACATTTGTTTGGCATCGCCAATCAGGGCGACGGTGGCCGCCGGGCCGATGGGAGTACGGTTGGGGAGCCGTTTTTGGAGCGGGAAATGCTGCGTTCCTTCCCAGGCCACATAGCCCACACCCCCACCGAGGAAAATTTTTGTGCCAATCCCCACCCCCGTTAGATCCGGATCATTGAGCAAGGGAGATAAAGCCCCCGGGTTGGAATAAACGGCATTGCCGAGGCCCGGCTGAAGCACGCCGAGATAGGTGTGGAGGGGGCGATCGCTCCCATTCACGCCGACAATAAAATTTTGATAAAGATTGCGAGGATTGAATAAATAAAACTGATTAATCGTTTCAGCGCGAATCGTCGTTTCCCAAGCAGCGCGGGGGTAACAGTCCGTCACATGACCCGTCGCCCGCAACGTCACCCCCTGGCCGGCAATTAAACGCTCAATCACATGGCCACCGCCCCGCTCCTCACTCTCCCCTTCCAAATTGCTATCTTGAACCATCGTCGCCCCAAGATAGAGATCCACCGCCCCCAACCCCGCATAGGCCGGCACATCATCTAACCAACATTGGCGGATTTTAATCGGCGGATCGGTGTGGCCGATGTTGAGAAAGGCCCCGGTGGATTCCATCGGCTCAAACGTGCCGCTGGTAATTACGTCAACGGTGGCGGCAATGGCGGCGATCGCCCCCACCCCCTCCGCAGCCACCCGCTGTTTCACCTCCGTCACCGTTAAGACCTGAGCCTGACCCTGACGAATTTTGGCATTAATTTCCGGAATACTGCGCTGCACCACCATGGTTCCTTAATTGGAGGAAGGTTTATAAAAATAGACATGCTCAAAACTGTTGAGGTTGCGACGATTCGCCAATGCCTGAACCTCTTGGAAAAATTTCACAGTTTTGGGATTGATCCATTCCCGCTCCATCGCCAATTGTTCCAGCGAGCGAGGATCTGCCCGTTGTTCGGCCAGTAGAGTTTCTATTTGGGTATGGCTCAATAAACCCGCAACTTCCAAATAATCGGGTAATCGATGAGCGTAATGTCTCTGAAGCCAACGGGGTAACTCTACCAAAAAAAAATGTACTGTTTTCGGCTGAATCCAGCCCTGCTCAATTGCCAACTCGCCAAAGCGTTGATCCGTCCCTTTGGCCTGTTTGGCTAACAGTATTTCCATCTGCTTGATCGTCAATAACCCCGCTTCATGGAGTAACAAGCCCAAGGGTTTTTTATACCGATAAATTCCCAGCTTCTGCCTCACAATTAAACTGAGCATGGGGATAATGCCTAAAAGGTAGCGTCGCCATAATCGCCTCGGTTCGCGGGCAAGGCGATAAACCCATTCAAGCCCTGATTCACTGAGACGGCGCGGCGCTCGGGCCAGCACCCCCGCCTCAAAGTCAATGGTCGCGCCAATGGCGAGAAAAATTTTAATCCCTTTGAGAGTATGACGGTATTTATAAATCCATTTTTCCTGCTTGGGTGCCCCTAAACCAACGGCGAGAACGTTGGCATTGGTGGCATTGATGATATTAATCACTTCGTGACATTCTGCTTCATTTTTTTCAAATCCATAGGATGGGGAGTAGGTCGCAACGACTATTTCTCGGCCGACCTTGGCATTGATCTTTTTTTGAGCCTCGATGGCAACACCAGGCCCCGCACCCAGGAGAAAAATACGAATATCGGGATCATGGCGATAATGCCAATAAAATGCGGGGAAAAAATCAGATCCTGAAATTTTCTCGCGAATTCTTTTTCCAAAAAACCAAGAGATATACATCAAAATTTGGCTATCACAAATTACATAGTCTGCATTGCGATAGACGTGGAAAAACTCTGGATCGTTTTGCAGTTGAATGAGGTGATCCGCATTGGGGGTCACGACAAAACCCCCCTGTTTGATTTGGTCTAGCAGTTGCGCCAGGGAAAGATTATCAATGGTGATATTGAGAATGTTGATTTTGCTCATAGAAATGCGGCAGGGGAGTGGCAGATCAGAAAATCATCATCTCACCAAATGAGAGGAGACGATGGATGTCCTGATTATTCACAGCCAATGGTTAGATTCAGGTAGAACGGGCATCTTGCCTGTGGGAGCCGTTAATGGGGAATGCGTTGTTATTTTAGATCGAAAGGTGAGGGGGGAGCTTGGGACGGGGCGATCGCCAGTGGTTGAGGATATCCCGCAGCACCACTTCCGTAAACCAGATCCGCCCGATAATTGTTAAGGGCAGCGAGAGAAATAACCCCGGAATCCCAAAGGCGATCGCAAAAAACAGTTGGGCCAATAGGGTAATCGCCGGTAGTGGGGCAAGGGTGGCATCGCCAT
>JAABSU010000084.1 GCA_011390265.1 Spirulina sp. | reverse complement strand
CAAATGGTCATTGCCGGGAGATTTTCCCTCCCCATAATAGATATGATTGCCGTGGGTAAATGCTTGTGCACCCAACTCTTGGTTCATTTGGACGGCAGGGGCATCTGTATGCACTCGCACCCCGCTAAAATCTGCCCCAAAACGGGGTTCCATCTGGGCGCGAATTTCTGGGGATAAAGGACTCCCAGAATTCTTGGTTTGATTCAGTTGAGTTTCTAGGGAACTGGGCGCATCAAGACTACCATCCCCTGCCGCTTGCACTCTAATCCAGCGTTGAATCCGGCCTTTTTTAGCTGACTCTTGTTCTTCTTCTATCGCTGAGGCTAACGGTTCTGGCTGCATTTGAGCGCTGGATGCCACTGGAGTGATGGTAGCAGCGATAGGTTTGGCTTGGGCCGGAGGAGTTTGGGGTGTAGGATTTGTGACAGGTGTGGGCGCAGAGACCGCAGGCATTCTCATGACTGTATCGGCAATAGTATCGGCTTCTCGCTCGAATTTATCTCCTGGTGCGCCAAGGGTAAGCTTGGGTTGAATCGGTGGGGGTGCAGAAACATCGATACGGGAGAGGCGGCTTCCCCCGACTTGTCCCAATTCTGTTGTGGTTTGTTGTAATTCTGGTGCGCTTACGGCTTCGAGTTCGGCGGGCGTTGCAAAAGGTCGAGGTTTGAAGATCCCCGTGGCAGGATTTGGTGTAGAGTTTGATGGCTTCTTTTGCTGAATTTGCCGTCCGGTTGCCATGGTCTTGCCTCAGCAGTGATATTGATACACATCCTCACTCACGATCTCACAAAAAAGTAACTCAAGTCTATTCGACTAAGGTCTAGGATTTCATAAAACACTAATCGAAGTCTATCTAAGCTTTAGGCTTGGACGAAAAAAGTCGATGTTTATTAAACTTTTGTAGTCTAGAGCCAATCATCTTCCGAATCCATCACATCTGCTGTGAAGGGTAGTTCTAATTTCATATATTCACTTTTGGCGGCTTCCAGAATGTGTTTCATCATGACGGACTCGTTCGCGTCAGCGGCAATAAAAGCAGCGTTTAAAGCGATATTGCGGATGTTGCCGCCGGCAACATTGAGTTTGGCGAGGGTGGGATAGTTTAGGCCTTGGGTTGGGGTTTGTTTGGGGAAGATGCGTCGCCAAATTTTTTCCCGTTGACTGGCATCGGGGAAACGGAATTGAATGACGAAGCGAATCCGGCGGAGGAAGGCTTGGTCTAAGGCACTTTTGAGGTTGGTGGTGAGGATGGCTAAGCCTCGATAGGCTTCCATGCGTTGCAGGAGGTAGGCGACTTCGATGTTGGCATGGCGATCGTGGGAGTCTTTGACTTCGCTGCGTTTGCCGAATAAAGCGTCGGCCTCATCGAAGAGGAGGATCGAGCCGCCTGCTTCGGCAGAATCGAAGACGCGGCGCAGGTTTTTCTCGGTTTCGCCAATATATTTACTGATCACGGAACTGAGGTCAATGCGATAGAGATCGAGGTGCAGTTCTTGGGCGATAATATCCGCGGCCATGGTTTTGCCTGTACCGCTGGCACCAGCAAAGAGGGCGGTGATGCCTAATCCTCGGCCATTTTTGCCGCCAAATCCCCAGTTTTCATAAACTTTGGCTCGTTGTCGCACATGGGCGATGATTTCTCGGAGGGTGTCTCGTTGGATATCGGGGAGTACGAGGTCGTCCCACTGACTACCGGATTCAATGCGTTGGGCGAGGTCTTCCATGTGCGATCGCGCCTGGATGCGGCAAGTCTCCCAGAGTTGGCTGCCGAACTCGTTGCCGTTGTCGGTGGCAATCTTGTTGATTCCTTGGGTTTGGAAGCAGGCGGCACGGATGGCGGGGGCGTTGAGGCTAAAATGGGAAACCAAGGTTTCAATATGACCGTTTAGGCGGGTGGCATCTGAACCGAGGGTATTGACCCAGAGTTCCCGTTGTTCTTGGGATGAGGGTTGTTCGACTTCAAAGGTAATTAAGGGGCGTTGCCGAGGATGGCGGCGATCGCGACTGGTAATCAATAAAGGTTGGCTGTAGTTTTCGATAATGCGGGCGATCGCACTTTCTCGCGCCCCATCACTGCTCTCCACTTGATCACAATCCAAGAGCAGGGCACTGTTACTTAAAAAAGCCTCCCGTTCCCATAACCGCATCAATTCAGTGATTTCCCCAAAGGCAATGGGGATGGCATCCCCTGCCATGACGTGGAGATTCCAACCGATCGCACTGCAAACAGCCGAGGCGATCGCCCGCTTACTGGCAAGATCACTACCACATAATTGGACAATGGGCACTTTGCCCAACTCTTCACTCACTAGCATTCCCGCCACCTGTTCCGCCAACTGGCGATGAGACCCACATAAATGGTTCATTTCCCCAAACTGGATGGGGAGGCGCGTGACTGCTGCCACCAACCGTTCCTCCGGATGCTCAATTCCGACTAAATAATGCAACACCCGTTCATCAATTCTCAGGGGACTTTGGGTAAGGGCATTGCCCGTTCCAATCTCAATCAATCGCCAGCGCCGCAATGCGCCCACGGGGGTGAGCGCCATCCAATTGGGTGACGGTAAAGCATCTAAAGCCAGAGTAAAGGTCGGATATCGGGCTTGAACATCCCCTTGAGCAGTGGCACAGAGCGTTCTCCAAGTGCCGTCCATTTCCATGCCAGCGCATAAAAGTAGGATATCTCGCTCAAACGCGGATAATCCAAAGCGATCTCCCAGTTCGTCTAAACTCGAAGGTTGCTCTAAATTCCAACTGATGGCTTGTTCCTGCACCAAAAAGGATTCTGTCAGATCAAACTTTCCCCCTGGATTAAGGCGTTGGATGTGAAGCTGTAGATAGGAACGCACGCGGGCGATCTCCCCCGTCAAATACTCTCGATTGGCGATTGGCCAAGTTTTAGTCGGATCAGCAATCGAGGTCATCGTGAGACTCCTAACATCTCCTAACACTGACCTTAAGACAGCGCAGGGCTTTTAACTCAACCGCCATAATAAAGCCTCGGGCAACCGGGAGACAATCCCAGGGTTCCCTTTCTGGGCTAGGATCAAGATTGCCCCTCCATTGACTTAACAGAGATTTTGAGCGATTCTTCCCCTTTAATTTTATTTTGGCATCGTCGCGACCTTCGCCTCAACGACCACCGCACCCTCCATGCCGCCCGTCAGATTAGCCCCCGAATTGTCGGGGTATTTTGTTTTGATCCGGCCTTACTGAATAATCAGGAGGTGGCCCCGGCGCGGGTGGCCTATTTAATCGGCTGTTTAGCAGAATTGGCCGCCCAATACCAAGCCCAGGGCAGCACCCTGCTTTTTCTCCAAGGTACGCCTCAAACTGCGTTGGTGGATCTGGCTAAAGCGTTGAAGGTGGATCAGGTGTTTTGGAGCGAAGATGTAGAACCCTACGCCCAGGAGCGCGATCGCACCATCGCCGCCGCCCTTGAAGCTGAACAGATTACCGTCCAAACCCGTTGGGATCAACTGCTCTGTACGCCGGCCCAGGTCAAGACCCAATCGGGAACGCCCTACACCGTATTTAGCCCCTTTTGGAAAAATTGGCAGGCCCAGCCGAAAACAGACCCCTATCCCCCCGTGGTGGATTTGCAGGGATTGACGGAGGAAGAAGGGGCGATCGCCACCGCCCAAGGCACGATCCCCCTCCCCACCGCTGCGGATCTGGGTTTTGATTGGCAAAATGGTTTTGTCCTTGAACCGGGGGAAGCGGCGGCAACCCAAAGATTAGCGGCATTCTGCGATCGCGCCCTCGGTCAATACGCCGAAGACCGCAACCATCCCAGCCGCTTGGGCACTTCCCAACTTAGCCCCGCTTTGAAGTTTGGGGCGATCGGCATCCGCACCGTTTGGCAAGGGGCCGCCCTCACCGCCGCCGCAGCCAACTCCGATGAACTGCGCCAAAACATCGAAACCTGGCAGCAGGAACTGGCTTGGCGGGAATTTTATCAGCACGCCCTCTATCACTTCCCTACCCTTGCCGAAGGCCCCTATCGCCCCATCTTCCAAGGTTTCCCCTGGGAAAATGATCCTGATCTGTTTGCGGCTTGGTGTGAGGGGCGCACGGGCTATCCGATTATTGATGCGGCAATGCGGGAAATGAACGAAACTGGCTGGATGCACAACCGCTGTCGGATGATCGTCGCCAGTTTCCTC
This sequence comes from Spirulina sp., assembly GCA_011390265.1. Taxonomy (GTDB): domain Bacteria; phylum Cyanobacteriota; class Cyanobacteriia; order Cyanobacteriales; family Spirulinaceae; genus Spirulina. Next base: position 11,124 of record JAABSU010000084.1, on the reverse strand, counting down.
ACCAAAGACTTGATTATTGATTGGCGTTGGGGAGAGCGGTATTTTATGCAGCGGTTGGTGGATGGGGATTTAGCGTCGAATAATGGCGGCTGGCAATGGAGCGCGTCCAGCGGTATGGATCCCCGGCCCCTGCGGATTTTTAACCCCAAGACCCAAACGCAAAAGTTTGATCCAGAGGGGGAATATATTCGGGAATGGGTGAAAGAGTTGCGATCGCTCGATCCCGAACCCTTAGTAACCGGCAAAATTCCCCCCTCGGAACGGGAAGCCCTGGGCTATCCCCAACCCATCGTCGATCACTATGTCCGGCAACAGCGGTTTAAAGACCTCTACAATGCTGCGAAGTTGCAGTCTTAAGGGGTTAGGCCGCACATTCCTGTTGGCGGTTCCGACGCTCATGGCGTTGTTTGCGTCGTAGGTGGTAAAAAATGCGGTCGATCATCGCTTGTAGTTCTTCGTTTAAGTCGAGATCGTGGCGTAGTTCTTGGAGGAGGCGGACTTCTTCATCGGTGATGTGATGAATGTGATCGATCTGTTGGTAGAGGCTATGGAGGAATTCAAGCCGTTGTAGACGTTGGTTGATTTGGTTGTTCGTGATGGCTGGATTCATAGTGCAAACCTTAGATGAGGATCATGTTCAACACTTTAAAAACAAGCTGTGAAAAAGTTGTGAAGGAATTTCTCTGGGCCGTTAAATTGAGCGATGACTGGGGAATTTTGTGCCTAGCCACAAACCTGAAACCCTGATGGGTTCTGGGATTTCCCTAAATCTCAACCCATTGTAAATCTTTCTTTACAATGATAGAAGTATCACTATTTTGTTTGCTACGAACTTAATGCCAAAAGTAAAGACCGAGGAGTAGGAGGGCGATCGCCCCCAGGGCTACCCCCACAAACTGATTGTCTTCGGTATTGACTTGGCTTAAATCAATGTCTTCAATGACGGCTTTGGGCTTCGGGGGGCGATCGGGGTCGGCTTTGGGGGGAACGTAGCGATCGCGCCGCTCGCTATCCTCTAACTGGCTTAAATCGGGAATTTCCGTCAGCCATTCCTTAGGGCGTTGGAGGACGGGCGCTTTGAGAATGTAGAGCAGGTTTTGGGCCTGTTGGCGGGTGAAGGGGGAGGGGTGGAGCAGGAGGGATTCACAGAGGGCCAGGGCCGTTTTAAGATCCCCTTGGCTTTGGTGGGCATTGACGAGCCAGAGTTGAATCTCACCCCCCCGGCGGGAGGTGGCATAACTGCGGGCCAGGGCCACCTCAAAGAGGGTAATACTCATGCTGTATTGTTCCGCCTCAAAGGCCCGTTGCCCCAGTTCAAAGGCTTGATCGGCGGTTAAATCCTTCGTTAAATCCTTGAGATTACCCAAGGGCTGGCGATCGCTCATCCCCCATTTCTCTCCCGATTACAAATTTTTCAGACTTTAACGCAAATTTCCCATCCTGGGAGGCGTGCTCGTAGGGTGGGGTGGGTCATCCCGCGATTAACGCCGCCACCGCCGCCTGATACTGCTGATCCGCCGCCGTCCCCACCTGATCTAAGGCGATGGGGCCTTGGGGAACCACCTGATCCGGCAAAATCCCCAAGCGGTGAATATCCTTATGGTTTGGCGTTTCATACTTAGCCACCGTCACCGCTAACCCGGAATCATCGGGGAGTTCAAACAGGGACTGAATCAAGCCCTTACCAAAGGTGCGATCGCCCACCAACACCGCTCGGCCATTATCCTGCAACGCCCCCGCTAAAATTTCGCTGGCGCTGGCTGTACCCTGATTGACCAACACGACCAAAGGAGCCGCCGTGAGGGCATGGTGAGGGGCGGCAAAACTATCCAACATCCCCTGACGGTTGACGGTGTAAACAATCGTGCCATCGTCGAGCCAGAGGCCGGCAATATCAATCCCCGCCTGGAGCAATCCCCCTGGATTGTTGCGGAGATCCAAAATGTAGCCCTTGGCTCCCTGGTTTTCGAGATTAACCAGAGCCTGGGCCAATTCGGTGCGAGCATTGGCACTGAATTGGGCGAGACGGAGGTAGCCGATGGGAAATTCTGAATTTTGAGCGTCTAATTGAGCCACCACCGGATTGAGGGCAATGCGATCGCGCACCAATTCAAAATCGTAGATCGCCTCAGTTTCAGCCTGCTGCACCGTCAGCGTTACCGTCGTCCCCCGTTGCCCCCGCATCAGTTGGGCGGCGGCTTCTAAGGGCAAGTTGGCGGTATCCTGGTGGTCAATTTGGAGGATGCGATCGCCCCCTCGAATCCCCGCCTCTTCCGCCGGAGAACCGGCAATGGGAGCCACCACCTCTAAAACATGGGTATTGGGGTTCAAATCAATCTGCAACCCCACCCCCGACAGCGCCCCCGTCGTGCTCACCTGCAAACTGCGGTACTGCTCCGGCCGCAACAGCCGCGTAAAGGGATCATCAAGGGTTCCTAGCATCTCCTCAATGGCCCCATAGGCCGCCTCCCGGTCTGTCAAAGGCCGCCGCAGATAGTCCTGACGGAGCCGCCACCAGTTTTGATGGTTAAAGCTGTCATCCAAATAAGCCTGATTGACAATCCGCCAGGCCTGTAAAAAAATCTTCTGGTCTTCGGAAAAAGCCTGGGCTATGCTCACTGGCGCAAACCATCCCCAGACCATCACCACCAAAATCAGGGCCAGCTTAAGCCACCAGCCCCGTCGGTTCATCTTCTTGTTCTGCACATTTGTCCCAGGCAACTGCAAATCTCTACCCTCCATGATCAGGGTTTGCTCCCCCCGTTTTAACTCGCTATGGTACATTCTTTAAGAAGAGAGATGTATCTTCAACCTTGGTTTAGACTCCCAGCCATCTTCTAATTTATCCCTGTTCGGAGATCTGGAACGCATCTCGTCACTACCCTTCTTTCACCCCACTGAATTCAAGCTCAATGTTTACAAAGCAAGTTACTGAATCCAAAGCATATCAATGGTTTCAGGAGCGTCTTGAGATTCAAGCCATCTCTGATGACATTTCCAGTAAGTACGTTCCCCCTCACGTCAATATCTTCTATTGCTTGGGTGGCATTACGCTGGTTTGCTTCCTGGTCCAATTCGCCACCGGCTTTGCGATGACCTTCTATTACCGCCCCACGGTAACGGAAGCCTTCACCTCCGTGCAATACCTGATGACCGAGGTTAACTTCGGTTGGTTGATCCGCTCCGTCCATCGCTGGTCTGCCAGCATGATGGTGCTGATGATGATTCTCCACGTTTTCCGGGTTTACCTCACCGGCGGTTTCAAACGCCCCCGGGAACTCACCTGGATCACCGGCGTGGTGATGGCGGTGTTGACGGTTTCCTTCGGTGTAACCGGCTACTCCCTGCCTTGGGATCAAGTGGGTTACTGGGCGGTGAACATCGTTTCCGGTGTGCCCGCTGCGATTCCCGTCGTTGGGGATCAACTGGTGGAACTGATGCGCGGTGGCGTGTCCGTAGGCCAAGCCACCCTGACCCGCTTCTATAGCCTGCATACCTTTGTGTTGCCCTGGATGATTGCGGTGTTCATGCTGGCCCACTTCTTGATGATTCGGAAACAAGGGATTTCTGGCCCCCTTTAAGGCGATCGCCCATGGATCCATCTAGAATCATCCCCCTTGCTGAAGACCATCAGAGATCGACGCTGAATAGGAGAACCCCAATACGATGTCCACACTCAAAAAGCCTGATTTAAGCGACCCCAAACTGTTGGAAAAACTGGCCAACGGCATGGGTCATAACTACTACGGTGAGCCAGCTTGGCCCAACGACCTGCTCTACACGTTCCCGATTGTGATCATGGGGACTATTGCTTTGGTTGTGGGTTTGGCGGTGCTTGACCCCGCCATGGTGGGGGAACCCGCGAACCCCTTCGCCACGCCCCTGGAAATTTTACCGGAGTGGTACCTGTATCCTACCTTCCAAATTCTGCGGGTGGTTCCCAATAAACTCCTCGGGATCGTTGCCCAAGGGGCCATCCCCCTCGGGTTGATGTTGGTGCCGTTCATTGAGAACGTCAACAAGTTCCAAAACCCCTTCCGCCGCCCCTTGGCCACCGCCGTCTTCATGTTTGGCACGGTTGTGACCCTGTGGCTGGGAGCGGGGGCATTAATGCCTATTGACAAGTCCTTAACCCTGGGCTTGTTCTAAACCCCACCTTCTTGAAAAGATGGCCTAGAGCCGGCGATCGCGATCGCCGGCTTTTTGATTGATCCCCTTTGCGATCCCCCTTGGTGATAGACTTTTCCTTGGCATCAAAACGTTGCCCCGAAACGGTTTTTAAAATAAGAGGAATAGATCTGTGGAAAGCACGCTGGGATTAGAAATTATTGAAGTTGTCGAACAAGCTGCCCTCGCCTCTGCCAAATGGATGGGGAAAGGGGAAAAAGATACCGCCGATGAAGTAGCCGTAGAAGCAATGCGGGCACGGATGAACAAAATTCACATGCGCGGTCGCATCGTGATTGGGGAAGGGGAACGGGATGATGCCCCGATGCTCTACATTGGCGAAGAAGTGGGGATTTGTACCCAAGAGAATGCTGACCAGGTTTGCAACCTCCAAGAATTGATTGAAATTGATATTGCCGTTGACCCTTGCGAAGGGACGAACTTGGTGGCCTATGGTCAGCCGGGTTCGATGGCGGTGTTGGCCATTTCCGAGAAAGGTGGCCTGTTTGCGGCTCCTGATTTCTATATGAAAAAGCTGGCTGCACCTCCGGCGGCCAAAAACCACGTTGATATTAATAAAACCCCCACTCAAAACCTGCAAATTCTCTCGGAATGCTTGGATCGTTCCATTGAAGAATTGGTGGTGGTGGTGATGGATCGCTCTCGCCATAAAGATCTGATCAATGAAATTCGGACTGCTGGGGCGCGGGTGCGTCTGATCAGCGATGGGGACGTTTCCGCCGCTCTCTCCTGTGCCTTTGCAGGAACCAACATTCACGCCCTGATGGGGATTGGGGCAGCTCCGGAAGGGGTGATTTCTGCTGCGGCGATGCGCTGCTTGGGGGGTCACTTCCAGGGACAACTGATCTATGATCCTGAAGTGGTGAAAACCGGTCTGATTGGCGAAAGCAAAGAAGGTAATATTGCCCGCCTCAATGAAATGGGCATTACCGATATTGACCGTGTTTATGATGCGGACGAACTGGCCTCAGGGAAAACCGTCCTGTTCGCTGCCTGTGGGATTACCCCCGGCACATTGATGAACGGCGTGCGCCTTTTCCATGGTGGTGCTCGGACGCAAAGCTTGGTTATTTCCAGCGAAACCAAAACCGCTCGCTTTGTGGATACGGTGCACATGTTTGATCAACCGAAATACATCCAACTCCATTAAGTTGTTGTTTTGAACTGGCGGCGGCGATCTCGCGGCTAAAGGCGGATGCCGCTGCTGCCTGAAACTTCCCCCTGAGCGAGGGGGAGGTTTTCCCTTTCTGTAGAGAAATTTCGTCAACCCATGGCTACGATGGGGCGGGGTCGGGGGCATTGATCGAGGAATATGAGGCAAAAACGCGGTAATGTAACGAAACGCAACGTATAATATCCACAGAGTAAAATTGTAAACAAATCTTAAGGATTGAAACTCTTGCCATGCAAGTTGCGATCGCCGGAGCCGGATTAGCCGGATTAACCTGTGCCAAGTATCTCGTTGATGCGGGTCACACCCCCGTTGTGTTAGAACGCCGCGATGTGTTGGGGGGGTTGGTTGCTGCTTGGCAGGATCAGGATGGAGATTGGTACGAAACGGGGCTGCACGTCTTCTTTGGGGCTTATCCCAATATGCTGCAACTGTTTGCGGAGTTGGGCATTGAAGACCGGTTGCAGTGGAAAGAGCACACGCTAATTTTCAACCAACCGGAAAAGCCAGGGACTTATTCCCGCTTTGATGTGCCGGATCTGCCCGCCCCGATTAACGTCATCCTCTCCATTTTGCGCAATAACGATATGCTCACCTGGGAGCAAAAATTCCGTTTTGCCTGGGGGTTGTGGCCCGCCATTCTTCGGGGTCAAGACTACGTGGAGGCAATGGATCAATACACGCTCCTGGAATGGTTAGAGCGTCAAGGGGTGGATGAAAAGGTCAATAGTGATATTTTTATTGCCGCCTCTAAGGCCCTGACGTTTATTAATCCCGATGAAGTCTCCGCCACGGTTCCCCTCACGGCACTAAACCGCTTTCTCCAGGAACGCTACGGCTCTAAGGTGGCGTTTCTCGACGGCTCTCCCACAGAACGCCTTTGCCAGCCCCTCGTGGACTACATCACGGCCCACGGCGGCGAAGTTCACCTCAATCGAGCACTTCAGGAAATCGCCCTCAATGAGGATCACACCGTTCAGGGTTTTGTGATGCGGGATGGCTCGACGATTACCGCTGATGCCTACGTTTCGGCTCTATCCGTAGACCCCCTCAAGTCGCTCCTGCCCCAACCCTGGCGAGCGATGCCCTTTTTTGAAAAACTCAGCCACCTGGAAGGCGTGCCGGTGATCAATATTCATCTCTGGTTTGACCGCAAACTGACGGACATTGATCAGTTGTTGTTCTCCCGCTCGGACTTGCTGAGTGTGTACGCGGACATGAGCAATACCTGTCGCGGCTATGAGAGCGATCGCTCCATGCTCGAACTCGTCCTGGCCCCCGCTGCGGATTGGATCAGCAAACCGGATGAGGCGATCCTGACGGCGACCCTAGGAGAACTCGAAAAACTTTTCCCCCACCATTTCAGTGGTGACAACCCCGCTCAACTGCTGAAATCGAAGGTGGTCAAAACCCCCCGCTCCGTATATAAGGCAGTCTCTGGCTCCCAAGCCCACCGCCCCACCCAAACCACCCCGATTCCTAACTTTTATCTGGCGGGCAGCTATACCTGGCAGGAGTTTCTCGGGAGCATGGAGGGCGCGGTGCTGTCGGGCAAGCTGGCGGCGGGGGCGATCGCCCCAACCCCAGCCCCCCCACCCGCCGCCCTCGTCGCGTCCTAGTCCACGCCACCCTAAACCTCAGTCCCCTTGGACAATGCTAATCTAATGGCGTATTCCCCTACCCCATCGCGTTCCAGCCCGGATTGAATGCTGCAACTGCCTAAACCCCACCCCACCACCCGCTCCCTCGTCTCCATAGACGAGTCCTACGAGTATTGTCGGCAAATTACGGCCCATTACTCGAAAACTTTCTATATGGGGACATTACTGATGCCCCCAGAAAAACGCCAAGCCATCTGGGCCATCTACGAATGGTGTCGCCGCACCGATGAACTGGTGGACGGCCCCAAGGCCGCCGCCACCACCCCCGAAACCCTCGATCAGTGGGAAAACCATCTCGAAGCTGTGTTTGCCGGTCATCCCCAGGAAGATGCGGATGTGGCCCTGGTGGATACCCTCGAACGGTTCCCCATCCCCATCGAGCCGTTTCGGGATATGATCGCCGGCCAACGGATGGATCTCTACCGCAGTCGTTACGAAACCTTTAAAGAGTTAGAACTTTATTGTTATCGGGTGGCGGGGACGGTGGGTTTAATGACCAGCCCTGTGTTGGGATTAGTGGAGTCAGCCACAGGAGATGCAGTGGAGGCGGCGATCGCCCTCGGCATTGCCAACCAACTCACAAACATTCTTCGGGATGTGGGGGAAGATGCCGGGCGCGGTCGGATTTACCTGCCCTTGGAAGATTTGGAGCGGTTCCACTACACGGAAAAAGACCTGTTTAACAGCGTCGTCGATGACCGTTGGCGGGCCTTCATGCAGTTTGAAATTAAACGGGCGCAGGGTTTCTATCACCGGGCGGAGCAAGGCATTCGCGCCCTCAACCCCGATGCCCGTTGGCCCGTTTGGTCTGCCCTGATGCTCTATCAAGGCATCCTCAACGTTATTGAACAAAACCAATACGACGTATTCAATCAACGGGCCTTTGTACCCAAAGGGCGTAAACTCCTCTACCTCCCCATCGCTTGGCTCCGGGCCCAAGCCCTCTAGGCCCCCGAAAACCGATGAACATCCGCACCAATCCCATTCCTGAATCGTCCGAAATCGATCTTGCAGGTTAATCTAGAGGCAGAAATTTTGTTGTCTGGAGTGATTTTATGAACACGAAAACTGCATTGATGGCCCTGTTAATCTCCAGTAGCTTCTCCACGCCAGCCTTCGCTGAAACTGTCTCAGTAACCGCACCGCAGCTTACGCTCACTGCGATTAATGCCACCGATCCCAATTGTCGCCAAACCAATCGCACCGTCGATGTGTTGTCCCAAGCCTCGGTTTCATCACAAAGTGAAACCGTAGCGACCCTGGTTCCGGAAACAAGGGTGAAAATTACGGGTGCGGGCAGTAATGGCTGGGTTCCGATTAGTGAGCCGGTGGTGGGGTTTGTGATTGCCCGTCATCTAACCGCCTGTCGCACCGTTGCCACCCGTCCTACGTTTACCCAACACCCGACGCTGACCAATCTCACCTCTGGGATGTGTCGTCAGGCTAATGTGAGTCTAGCGGTGCGCCCCCGTCCTGAAGCCGGGGCAGAGCCTCGGGTGGGCGGTTTGGATCAGGGAATGAAAGCAACGCTGACAGGGGAAACGGTGATGGATGCTGAAAATCGCCTCTGGTTACAGATTTCTGTGCCCTTTGTGGGTTGGATTTCGGGAGGGCAAGAGGGCGGCACGAATGTGTCGCTGTGTTCCTAGGGTTCCTAGGGTTTAATTCGCCGTGCAGCACCGCCCTAAGCGGTCTGCCGGGGGCAAAGCATCCCCCCTAATCTCTCCTTTTGCCCCATCCTCCAGTGGGGAATCCGCCCCAAACCGGGTAAGTATGCTTTACTGGAGGGTGGCCATTCCTATTTCCCCATTGCAGGATTATGCAAGGTTTTCTAAAACGCACTTTAGCCCTGAGCAGTCTCCTGGTTCTTCCCCTGATTAGCCTGGATGCCACAGCCCGACGGCTCTCCCGCTATCGCCGGGACTATCAATCTTTGGAATTTCGACAATGTGCGGCGGATCTGATCCGGGTGGGGCTGGCTGTGGAGCAGACGAAGGCCGCCTGTGCCATGGCCTTGGAACCCACAGACCTCTCTAACTGTGTGGTGGGCATTGCCCTCACGCCGGTATCGGCTCAAAATGCGCTGTATTCCTGTTTCCGGGTGCGGCGGCCGGTGGAATTGGCCCAATGCGTGGTGGATATTCATCGCGACGTATTGGCTCCCAAATTTGCTGAGGGGGCGATGCTGAATGATGTGGCGCTATCCACCCTTGATCATTGTCGCCGTAGCCTCTTGCCTCTGCGCTATTCTGCCTGTGTGGTGGGTTTGAGTGGAGAGTTGACGACGTTGGATCCCCAAAATGCGATCGCCACCTGCATCACTGCGGAAGATTTTCCCCGCGAAATCTACACCCCTGCCCCCAACAACACCCTTGGCACGGATAGTTAAGCCAATGGGGAGGCTGGGATGGCTCGTCTTCCTCCTTTTGGGGGGAGGTTTGGGGGCTTGTCAGGGCGATCGCACCGCCGAACGCTGGTTTGCCCCCGATCCCCAACTGTTAGAAGAGCAGACGGAACCCAGCCCCCGCCCCGATGTCGTCAGCCCTGAACCTGACATCGATGACCGATTACCAGCCCCAGAACCCACTTCTGAACCGACCCCAGAACCTAGCCCCCGCCCTAGCCCCCGTCCGAGCCGAGCAGGAGAGTTGGAAATCAGCGAGTGGGCCGAGGATTTGGTTGCCTTGGGCACCATTGCGGCGGATCTCGAACCCGATGCCCCGATTCCTCGCCGTACCTTTGCCCGCTGGCTGTTTGCAACCTATAACCGCTTCTATGCAGACCGTCCCACCCAGCAAATTCGCCCCGCTGCGGCGGTGAGTGTGGCCCTGTTTAGCGATGTGCCGACCACCCATCCGGATTTCTCGATGATTCAGGGGTTGGCTGAAGCGGGGGTGATTCCCTCGCGCCTCAGTGGTGGGACACAAACCCTGTTTCAGCCTGATGCCCCCTTGACTCGCGAAACGTTAATTCAGTGGAAAGTGCCTTTGGATCGGCGAGGAACGCTGCCGGCGGGAACCTTGGCGGCGGTGAGGGAAACTTGGGGCTTTCAAGATCTCGACCAGATCGCCCCCCAAACTTTTGCCGCGTTATTGGTGGATTATGACAATGGCGATCGCGCCAATCTACGCCGTGCCTTTGGCTATACCACCCTATTCCAACCGCAGCGGCCCGTCACCCAAGGGGAAGCGGCGGCGGCCCTGTGGTTCTTTGGCTTCCAAGGGGAGGGGATAACGGCGGCAGAGGCGATCGGCCTCAGCGCACCCATTGCCTCCCCCGATAACCCCGAATAACCGCCGATCAATTCAGCAAATCTGGCTCCTAATCGCGCTACACTAGGGGCCTAATGTTATTGTCCTGAAACGTCCCATGCCTCCCCGTTGGCCCCGTGAACCCGATCGCAAAACTGATCCCGCCTACCGCCGTCTTGATGATCGGATGACCTTTGCTGTTCATGTGGCGGGGTTTTTGGCGGGCAACTCAGGCCTGTGGTTTTTCCATGAACTGCGCCATGCTGCCTGGCCCTGGGCCCAATGGGTGACAGGATTGTGGGCATTGGTGTTATTGGCTCATTTTATTTATATTGCGGCGATCGCCGATTATTCCCTTAACTCTGATAGCTAATGGCTAACTCTCATCCCACCGCCGAAATCGAAGCCCTCGCCAGTGTGATCGGCGCGGCGGCTTACATGGACATTGCGAAATGGCATCTGTACCTCAACGATGCCAAGCTTCATACTATTGTTGCCCAACAGCTTTATCCTCTGTTGCTCAAAGGGCCGATAGGGGAAGAGCAAGTGACGGGAATTTTAGCGAAAATTCCCATTAAGGTCGGCGGCGGCCAGCGAGAAATCCCCCTCTTGGATTTATTGCCGGTGCAATGTCAGGTGGATTTGATGGATGCCCTTGAGGAATACCAATCGCGGTTATAGGCCGGGGCCTTAGGTTGGGGATCTAAAATTTTGTCAAGCTCACCGAAATGCAAGTTAAACACAGGGGAATGGGCCGATGAGCGATCGCATCTTGTCTGAACTCTCAAAAGAAGAACTCCTTGAGGAAGTGGGGCGGCTCAGGCAGGAATCAGAGCATCTCAACAAAGTGAAG
>JAABSU010000083.1 GCA_011390265.1 Spirulina sp. | reverse complement strand
CGATCGCCCCCCCATCCCTCATCACCCTCAATCTTCCCCCCCTGGAAATTCACCCCACAGGCATCAAAGGCACCATCCAATCCATTGATCATTTTGGCAACTTAATCACCACCATTCCGGGGGAACAGATGGGCGATCGCCCCTGGAGTCTGCTCCTCCCGAATCAACGGATTCCTGCGGTACAAACCTATAGCGATCGCCCCCCAGGGGAAATCCTCCCCTTGATTGGTAGCCATGGCTGGGTAGAAATTGCCGTTAATGGGGGAAGTGCTCAGGGCACATTGGGCTGGGCCGTGGGGGATAGGTGCGAATTAGGATGGGAATCGCCCTAAACTTTAACAAAATATGAATATTTAGTCATAATCTGACGCTAGACAGAGATCGATGGGGAAAGACTGCGTTAGGCTAGAGGGAAATTTCCCTTATTTTTTCATTTGGAGACTTAGGACTATCGCTATAAAACAACCCATGAACCATCAGATCAGATCCACCCATGTGCTGCTGATCGACCATGAAAACAATAACCGGGGCTTAACGGAAACCAGCGAGGCCCTCCTCCTGGCTAAACAAGTGGGCCTTGACCTCGTTGTCGTTTCCGACAGCAAAGAAGCCCCCGTCGCCAAACTGATTGACTACGGCAAACATCAATACCAGCAGAAAAAACGCCAGCGCCAATCCTCAAAGCCTACCTTGAAAGAGGTGAAGTTGCGCCCCAATGTCGGGGATTCTGACTATACCGTGCGCATTGACCGCGCTATCAAATGGTTAGAGCAGGGCAATCCCGTTAAGTTTCAAGTTCGCCTCCGGGGTCGGGAACACCAACACCGCGATCGCGCCGCTCAACTGCTCGAACGGGTTGTGACGGATTTAGGCAAAGCCGCCACCGTCCAAACCTTTGACCGCCGCAGCTTAATTCTGCAACTGACCCCCGCTTAAGGGCGGGAGCAACGATGACGACGGAGCCGGCGCAAACGATACAGCGCCGGAACCGTCAGACTGTAGGTGAGCATGGCGACAATGCTGCCCACCACAAAACAGCCCAACCCCAAGGCCAGGGCAAACTTACCCCCCAAATAAAACAAGTCCGAAGAAGTCCAATCCACATCGGTGAGGTCAATATCTTTGGCGCGGAGGATGGCTTGGCCGACGTGAAAGTTAAAGCCGTAGATAGGTACATAGGTGAAGGGGTTACTGACCCAAGTAGCCACCATGGCCACCCAACGATTACCGCGCACCAAGGTGGCCACCACAACCGAGAGCAGGGTTTGCAACCCGAAAAATGGGAAGAATCCCCAGAACACCCCCACCGCTGCCCCACGGGCGATCGCCTCGGGACTATCCCGGAGCCGCAGTAGTCGATAGTAGTAGTAATGAACTTGTCTAGACCACCACCGATGACGGGGGCGACCCTCAGGCTGTTTAGGAATGGTTTTGATCACGCAAATTTTCGGAGCTTTGCTATTCCTTCATCTTATCGAGATTTTGAGCTTGGTTTTTGGCTAAATGCCGTTAGTCTCAAATTTCGGGGATCAAGGCTTCGAGGCGATCGGACAAATTAATTAAAATATTGCGCTGTTCAGCGGGGTTGACGGTGTAGTTAATTTCCAGCGTCGCAAGTTCTTGTTTCAGGGCTGCGAGTTCTTGGGGATCAAGACTAGATTCAATGGGATCAAGGGTTTCGCTAGCGCGGCGGAGGTGGGTGTTGGCGGCTCCAAAGTTGCGCTGTTCGAGGGCATCCACACTGGTGAGCAACAGTAAACGCACTTCGATCAGTTGGCTACGGGTGGCCATGGCCGCCAGTTCTGTGGTGAGGGCCTCCCGTTCAGTTTCATGGGCTTCGGCCTGTTGGCGGATCAGTTGTTGATTTTGCCAGCGGCCAATGCCGTAGCCCGCCCCACCGCTGATCACCAAAATAGCGATCGCCCCCCCTGCTATTTTTGCCTTCAACAACCAAGAAAACCCTGAGCCATGGGCGGATTGGGTGTCTTGGGGAGCAGTGGAGGGTTTAGGTTGATTCATGATTGTGCGGGCAATGATCATCACAGTTTTGAGTTTAACGTAGGAATCCCCAAGGGTTTGCTGCCATTCCAACTCGCAGTTCTCATTTTATTTTCATGATCGTTATCATATTATTTTCATTTTTTGTTAGGCTAAGAGGTGGAATCCCACCCGCCGAGCCATGAGCGATCGCACCCTCTCCATCCAACACCTCGCCGTCCGTTACCGCACCGTTGAAGCGCTGCGGGATATTAGCTTAGAGATTTTCCCCAGCCGCGTCACCGGCATCATCGGCCCCAACGGAGCCGGTAAAAGTAGCTTAATTAAAGCCATGCTCGGCCTCATCCCCCACACTACCGGCCAGATTGACTACAACGGCCGCCCCCTCCAGCAACAACTGGCTCAAGTCGCCTACGTCCCCCAACGCAGCCAAATCGATTGGACTTATCCCGTCACGGTGTGGGATGTGGTGTTAATGGGACGGGTGCGGCAAACCGGTTGGGGGCGACGTTTTTCCGCCAAGAGTCGGCAAGCGGCCCGGGCTGCCCTGGAACGGGTGGGCATGGCGGCCTATGGCGATCGCCCCCTTGGGCAACTCTCCGGCGGTCAACAACAACGGGTGTTTTTAGCCCGCTCCCTCGCCCAAGATGCAGCAATTTTCTGTTTTGATGAACCCTTTGTTGGGGTGGATCAAAAAACTGAGGCGATTATTTTCACGATCTTTCAAGAACTGGCCAGCGTCGGTAAAACCGTATTAGTGGTTAACCATGATTTAGGGGAATCGATCACCCATTTTCAAGATTTAATTGTTCTCAATCGGGAGTTAATTGCGGCGGGGCCGCGGCGGATGGTTTTTGAGGAAAAAATCCTCAAGCGAGCCTATGGTGGCCCAGTGGCTTTTTTTCAAGGCCAAGAACCCTTAGCAGCCTAAGCTCCTCCCCCGATGGCTCGGCCTAACCTCCTCACCATCAACCTGGGGGCTAAACATTTTCGCCCCCCCTTAGGGATCGAGCTTGGGGGTGACAATCAGGGTATTGCCCTCCTGGGCGAGAACGTAGAGGGTCTGTTGGGGAGAAATGGCCCCACTCCCTGGCTCACAACGCGCCGCCCAAGATACCCCCTCATAGAGCACCCGCCCCAGTTCACCGGGCTGAAAGGCTGTTAAGCTGACCGCCTCAGTGGTGGCAATTTCTCGATAGCCTGTTCTAGGGAAAAACATCGGCCGCACCCAAATCACCGCCACCGTGGAGAGGGTCATCCAATAGAGAATTTGGAACTGGGGCTGATCGATAAAAAAGCTATAGCGCCAGACAAAGAAGAAAATAATCAAGGCCAGCAGACCGGGAAAGAGAGCCGCAAAACGCAGTTGCGGCTTCATCGGCAGAATGAATTCCAAAGTGCAGAGGGTTAAGCCCACCAGTAGCCAGATCCAGGTTGCAACGGTCATTGTCAAAATCCCCATCGTGAACAGTAAAGATACTCTTCCCACAAGTTGCTGAGGCGCAATTCCATAAATGTGCGGTTGCCATCCATCCCAAGGTTGAAGAGATCCTAAGGAATTGGGGCAAGGGCGCAATTCCCTTTTAGGCTAGAACTAGCTTAGTTTGTTGCACCACATGACCCGATTGCTAATTGGTTATGGAAATACGCTCCGTTGTGATGATGGCGTGGGGCAGGCGATCGCCCAAACCGTGGCGGATTGGCAGCTTCCCCACCTACAGGTTGAAGCCTGTCACCAACTCACGCCGGAACTGGCCCCAGAGTTAGCCCTCGCGGAGCGGGCTTGGTTTATCGATGCCTATGCTGTCCCTGAACCCGCCACGGGCCACAGCATGATTATTCAGCCGATCCACGCCGATCCCCAGCGCCACAGCCTCGGCCATCACCTCACGCCGCCCTTGTTGTTAAGCTTGACAGAACAGCTTTACGGCCGGACACCGGCAGCGGAGTGGCTGTTGATTCCGGCTGGTGACTTTAGCTTTGGAGAATGTTTTTCCCCGATGACACAGCAGGCCATGGAGGAGGCGATCGCCTGGTTGCAAGCTACTCTCACCCCCCCAACGGTGCCATGCACGAACTGAGCTTAATCACCGAAACCCTCGCCATTGCCCTCCGCAATGCCGAAGCGGAAAACGCCCAGCAGATCCACCGCCTGACGATGGCGATCGGGGCCGCCTCTGGGGTTGTCCCCGATGCCCTCCAATTTGCCTTTGATGTGGCCATCCAGGGGACGATCGCCGAAAATGCGGAGTTGGCGATCGAAACCATCCCCGTCACCTGCCAATGCCCCCAATGCCAGACCCAATTTTCCCCCCCCGATTGGATCTACGAATGCCCCACCTGTCAAACCCTCGTCAGTCAAACCCTAACCGGGCGAGAAATTCAACTCAAATCCTTGGAGGTCTCTTAAATCATGTGCGGAACCTGCGGCTGCGTTAGCGAAAACGGCGTTACGATTCTCACGCCAGATCATAGCCATCACCATGGCCACCGGGATGATCACAACCCGGATCACACCCATCACCACGGCCATACCCACAGCCACGACCCTCAACATACCCACACCCCAACTCTCCCCCGTACCCTCGATCTCACCCAATCCGTCCTCGCCAAAAACGATCGCCTCGCTGAACGCAATCGCGGCTATTTTCTCGCCAAAAACCTGTTGGTGTTGAATGTGATTTCCTCCCCCGGTTCGGGCAAAACGACGCTGTTACAGGCCACTGCCCAAAATGTGGGGCTATCCTGTGGGGTTGTCGTCGGGGATCTCGAAACCGATAACGATGCCCAACGGTTTCGCGCTGGCGGGATTCCCAGCATCCAAATCACGACGGGAACCCTTTGTCATTTAGAAGCCGATATGGTGTTAACCGCCGCCCAGCATTTAAATTTGGATGCGCTCCAACTGTTGATCATTGAAAACGTCGGTAATCTGGTTTGTCCCGCCGCCTACGATCTGGGGGAAACCCTGCGGGTTGTGTTGCTCTCCACCACCGAGGGGGAGGATAAGCCCTTGAAATATCCGACGCTGTTTAAATCGGCGGATGTGGTGCTGCTGACGAAGTTGGATATTGCGGAAGCGGTGGGGTTTGACGAAGCGACGGCCTTGGCTAATGTGCAAGCGATTAATCCCACGGCGAGTATTTTTCCCGTGTCAGCGAAAACGGGATTGGGAATGGCGGCTTGGTACGACTGTTTGCAAGACTATCGGGCGGGGATCGGGGATCCGTCTTAAGAGCAGCGGGGAGTAGGTGAGGGAATTGTTACAATACATTACAAGTTCCTAATCCGCACCCCAGATCCCATGGCCGAGGCTTCTCTCTCTCCTTTCCAGAAACAATTCACCGTCCCCAGCGACGCTGACCCGATGCAGCGGGAAATTGGCCACTATGATCCCGATGGGATCATGAGCTTTTATCGTCGTCGCCCTTTCCAGGTGTTGGGCCGTTTGTTCGATATTATTATTCCCTTTCTCTGGTTTGGTTGGAGGTTGTGGTGGGATAAATTAACCGGCAGTGCGGTGAAGAACCGGCAACGGCGGGCGGTGCATCTCCGGGAAATTATTACTCAATTGGGGCCGACCTATATCAAGGTGGGGCAGGCCCTCTCTACTCGCCCTGATCTGGTTCCCGCCTACTATATGGACGAGTTGGCGAAACTTCAGGATCAATTGCCCCCCTTTGATAATGCGATCGCCTTTCGGTTTATTGAAGAGGAATTAGGCGATCGCCCCCAAGCCATCTACGCCGAATTCTCCCCCGACCCCGTTGCCGCCGCCTCCCTGGGGCAAGTCTACAAAGGCAAACTCAAAACCGGCGAAACCGTCGCCGTCAAAGTCCAACGCCCCGACCTGATCCGCCGCATTACCCTTGATGTTTACATCATGCGGACTGTTGCCCTGTGGGCCCAGGCCAATATGAAGCAGATTCGCAGTGATTTAATTGCGATTACTGACGAATTTGCCGGGCGCATTTTTGAAGAAATGGACTATAGCCAAGAGGGGCGCAACGCCGAAGAATTTGCCCAACTCTACAGCTATCTTCCCGAAATTTATATTCCCTGCATTTATTGGGAGTACACCGGCCGGCGCGTCCTGACGATGGAATGGATCGAAGGCACAAAACTCACGAACCTCCCCGCCGTCCAAGCCCAAGGCATCAACGCCACCCATTTAGTCGAAGTGGGCGTGTCCTGCTCCCTCCGGCAACTTCTTGAACATGGCTTTTTCCACGCCGATCCCCACCCCGGCAACCTCCTAGCCACCCCTGACGGTAAGCTGGCCTATCTCGATTTTGGCATGATGAGCCGGATTCAACCCTATCAACGCTATGGCTTAATTGAGGCGGTGGTGCATTTGGTGAATCGAGATTTTGAAGCCCTGGCTCAGGATTATATTCATCTCGATTTCCTCAGACCGGATACGGATGTCACCCCGATTATTCCGGCTTTAGCCAATGTGTTTGGCAATGCCTTGGGGGCCAGTGTGGCGGAGTTGAATTTTAAAAGCATCACCGATCAAATGTCGGAAATGATGTACGAGTTTCCCTTTCGAGTGCCGGCCTACTATGCCCTCATTATTCGCTCTTTGGTGACATTGGAGGGGTTAGCGATTAGCATTGAGCCGAACTTCAAGGTGCTCAGTAAAGCCTATCCTTACATTGCCAAACGATTACTCACCGATCCGGCTCCCCAACTACGGGCTTCTCTGAAGGATTTACTGTTTAAAGATGGCAGTTTTCGCTGGAATCGCTTAGAAAATTTGCTCCGCAATGCTCGTAGCTCTACAGATTACGATTTTGAAAAGGTGCTGACCCAGACCCTAGATTTTCTCTTTTCAGAACGGGGGGCGTTTATTCGGGAACGGCTGGCGGAGGAAATTATTCAATCCGTGGATATTTACGGACGGCGGACGCTATTTAATATGTCGGCATTGGTGCGCCAACAAATCGGTTTGGAGCCGATGGCGATGCCGCCGGAGTTACAAAATGGCAAAAGTACAAATAACTTTGATCATTTAAAAAATATTTGGGAAATTCTCCAGGAAACCCAAGGGTTTGACCCGATGGCGGTGCTGCCCCTACTGCCGGATCTGCTGCTTAAACAGGAGATGCAGGAAATGGGCTATCGCATTGCCAATGGTTTGGTGGAGCGAGTGGCGGCGCGGTTAATTCGTCAGTTGTTATTGGAAGATATGCCGGAGACAGTGCGGCCGGTGGTGAAGCCCTCCCTCCCTGCCGCTCAAGTTTAATCTGGCATCCAGAAATGGATAGGCGTGGGGGCGAAAAATTTTTCGCCCCTACAGATGTTTCGCCCCGATCTGTTCCCTAACTATTCCAACTTCAAATCCCAACGAATTTGCGCCTTTTCCGCTAAATGGACGGAAACCTGTTGCGCTCCATAGCGGTTGAGATGGCTGGGGTCGGAAAAGAAATCATATTCCGTTTGCCACCGCTGGGATAAATTCCGGAATGTGAATGAGGAGCGGCGGGACATATCCCGCATATAGCTGACAAATTCTGCTTCGTGTTCGCCGCGAATCGGGTCTAAATAGTCTTGGGTGAGGGGGAGATTAATAAAGACGAGATCCACCCGTTGACGGTTGAGATAGCGGAGCAAACGCTGGAGGGCTTCGTCCTGTTGGCCCGTCAGGTCAAAATTAAAATAGTCGTTGTCGTAGGCTCCGCTCACCCGGGGATGACGACGGTAATAGGTATCGGGGTCGAAGCGGAGATCGAGGGCGAGGAAGCCATCGGCATCAATGGGTTCTTGGCTGTTGATCAGAATGCCATCGGGATCATCGGGATCTATCCCCTCCATGAGGCTGACGGGTTCGGTGAATTGGGCGCGGAGCCAGGCCTGGAGGCGATCGCGCTCTCCATGGAGCCACAACTGCGATCCAAACAGGTCTTGCACGTCTTGATTTAAATTCTGATAACCATCCCCGAGGGATTTTTGCAGGTCAGCCCAGGAAATAGCGGGGCGAATTTCCGCTGGCTCTGGACTGCCTTGTTGGGCTTGGGGGGGGAACTGCCCCCGCTCAATTTGCTCATAGCCCTCGGAGGAGGCGATCGCCTCAAAGGTGACATCGGGGCGGCCGCTATTAAAGGCCCGCGCCCCATCGGCCCAGAGGATAACCTTCGGCAACTGCTCCGGCGTGAGAATCTGCCGCAACAGCACATCCACCACCTGCACCGTCGCGCCATTGATGCCAAAGTTAAAAATATCGAGGGATTTCTCCTCACCATAGCGGTTGCCCAGCAGTTCACTGAGCACGCCGGGATCAATGCCCCGCATGGCCCGGGAACTGCCGACAATCAAAATATCTGGCGGCCCGGAACGCTTCACCCGCTCTTGATAGAGGGCAAGTTTTTCATTGAGGAGACGATTGTTAAAATCGGGGTTTTGGGCCCGGGCTGCGGCTAAAATTGCCGCACTTACCGCACTTTTACCCGTCGGCCCGCTCAGATCTGTTTCCAAGGAAAGAGAGACTTCTGCCCCTTGATCTTCATCCAAAACTTGCCAATTTCGAACCTGTCGCCCTAACCAATAGTCGATCTGGAACATCAGGATGAACCCCACCACAGTCCAGGCGATCGCCCCTGGCCAGGCCTGTTGCCCCTGCCACCGAGAGGGGGTTGCTGGTTGCCAAGCCGCATCGGGGCGCGTCCCAAAAATGCCCATTTGGCAAAAAGCCTGTTGGAGGCGCGATCGCCACAGATCCCAACGGGGAGAGCACACCGCCAAGGGGGCCGTCGGCAACGGCTCTAATTCCGTCAGCACCGTCACCACCGGCTCCACTTCTGGGGCTGGTTCCCCCAAAGGGGGTTCAAAATTAACCGCCACACTCCACAGGGGAGAAGATTGCCCCGCCCGTCGCCCATAAATGCGAGCACTGGTGACATCCTGAATCTGGAGCGCCGCCAAAAAAGGCTCCACTTTCCCCACCACCAAGGTTTGGCGAGGACAGACCAAAGCTTCCGTCATCACATGGATGACATGATTGCGAAAACAGAGCTTAACCCGAATCCCCCCCGTGGCCAGAAAGCCATCAATATCGGGGTTGAGGAGGCGTTGCAGGAGAAAGGTGAGGGCGGTGGGGTGTTTTTGTTGGGCTAAGGTGTGGGGGGAGAGGGCGAGATCCGGTTGATGGGATGCGGGTAGGGGGAGCCAGTTTACCCAGGCGGGATCTGCTTGAAGATCTATCAGATCCGGTGGGAGATCAATGCCAAGTAAGGTCAGCTTATGCTGGTGGATGCCGTAAATTGCTGCGGCCTTGAGGCCCTGGGGGCGCATCGTGCTCAGACATTGGCTAATGCCTTGAATGGCAATATTCGCGGGGGGGGCTTCTGTGGAGAGATGATCTCGGGGGTGGAGGATGCAGAAAATATGGAGCGTGGTTTCTTGGACGATCGCCCGTACCTGGAGGCCATCCCTGGCCACCGCTTGATTGAGTAGGCGGTTAATGGCTAATTCATCCCCCCATTTTGACCATTGGTGTAACAGTTCTTTCGGATGGGTGAGATCCACCTGTAGCACCCAGTCCGGGGCCGCTTCGCCGCTGACTTGGGAACGGATCACCGCTTCCCGGAACCCTTCCAGTTCTAATTCCCGCAGTTGTTGGGCAATGGGTTCGGCAATGAGGGAGGCATCGGGGCTGTAGTCACAACTACAGATCACCCAGAGCCGCCGTTGGGGAGATTCCTCTGCCTCCGTTTCTTCCTCCGGTTGGGGCAATTTTTGCACCAAAACTTTGACGCTCACCCCTAGATGGGAGAGGGATTCACTGAGGTAGCGGGCGATCGCATCCGGTGCGCCACTGCGGGCTAAGCTTTCGTTGGAAACCAACGCCACCCCTGGGGAAGGCTCCACCTCTGGCGTTGCTTCGGGGTGGGGCTGTAAGTCTGCTAAAACAATCGACTCAATCCAAGCGGGCCGGTCTTGGCCCATTTTTCGCCCGTAGAGAATCAGTTTATAGAGGGGATCTTCGGTATTGCGGAAAAAGTGATGAAAGCTCTCGGTTTCTGTTGCCAACGCCCGCAGCAAAGGGGGCAGGACGGCATCCAAACTGGGGGCAGTGTTGCCTTCTAGGAGCACATGGAGATTATTCCCCCGCAGGCGAATGCGCAACCGCAGGCCGGGGGTTTCAATGGCGTGATAGAGCCATTGGGACAGGGAAGGCGGATTTTGTTTAACGGGAGGTGCTTGCAAATCCCACATGCGATCGCAATTGGTAAAGGGAAAAGATCGAAAACGCGAGGCATGGCCATCTTAACCGTTTAGTAAAACATAATGCGGCGTAAAATAAAGGCCAAAACACTCACCGCACAAATCAAAGCCAATTGACCGGCCAGGAGCACAAAGGAATAGTGAGAAATTCCCCGCAACAAGTTGACCCCCATTTCCAGGAGTTGAATCTGTTGGCTCAGGAGTTGTACCGTCTGCAAACCG
Source organism: Spirulina sp. (assembly GCA_011390265.1). Classification (GTDB taxonomy): domain Bacteria; phylum Cyanobacteriota; class Cyanobacteriia; order Cyanobacteriales; family Spirulinaceae; genus Spirulina. The sequence goes on along the minus strand of JAABSU010000083.1, from coordinate 4,852 downwards.
ATCTGATAAAGAATGCCAAAGAGATGAATCACCCCCAAACCGGCTAAGGTGCTGAGGGCTAAGGTTTCTAGCCGCACCGGTCGCCACCGAAACGCCAACCGTCCACAGAGCCAGCCCCCCGGAATAAACCCGAAAATATAACCAAAGGCCGGCTCCTGGATATAGCTGAGGCCGCCCCCCTGGGTGAAGATTGCCAGGCCCGATAGCCCTAACAACACATAACTGATTTGGGATAACAGGGATGCCTGCGCTCCCCCCAGACAACTGATTAACAGCACCGCCCCCACTTGCCAGTTGACCTGGAGCGATGGGTAGGCGATCGCCGCCTGCACCGTCCCATTCCGCCAATCCCACCCTTGGGGCCAAGCAATATGGGCCTCCACCAACGTCCCCCCCACCATTAACCCCAAGCCAATCAACCCCCACAACAACCGTTGAAGGGGAGAAATGGTCGGGGATCGTCGTCGCTTCCGCTGACCTTTGCCAGTGGGGGACGCTTTTTTACGCGGACGTTTGGGTTGGGTACTCACCGGGGATGGGGGCTTCGCCGCCTGTGCGGCCGAGGGCGGTTAACAGGGCATGATCTTGTTCGGGGGGTTGGCCGAGGGTGGTGAGGTAATGGCCAATCAGCATGGCATTAATCCCAGCCTTTAACCCTAGGGCTTGCAATTCCCCCATGACGGTTTCCCGGCCGCCAGCGTAGCGGAGGATCTGTTGGGGGAGGAGGAGTCGGATGATGGCGATCGCCTTCACCGCTTCGTAGGGATTGAGGGGGTTCTGGGTTTCTAGGGGGGTGCCGCTGCGGGGGTTAAGCAGGTTCAAGGGGACAGATTCCACTTCCAGATCCCGTAAAGCCAGGGCGAGATCCACCCGATCCTCCCAACTTTCCCCTAAGCCCAAAATCCCCCCAGAGCAGGCTTGAATCCCGGCGGCTTTGAGGTTTTGGATCGTTTCGACGCGATCGCGCCAACTGTGGGTGGTGACAATTTCCGGGAAGAAGGCCTCGGAGGCTTCTAAGTTGTGGTTATAGCGAGTTACGCCCGCTTCCCGCAGTTGTTGAGCCTGTTCGGGGGTCACTTCTCCCAAGGCGCAACAGGGTTTAATCGCCGTGGTTTTAATGATTTCCTGTACCGTGGCGAGGATTTCGGCAAAATCGTGAGATTTGCTGTATTTGGGGCCGCGCCCTTGGCTCACTAAACAAAACCGTTTTGCCCCCGCCGCCGCCGCTGCTTGGGCTTGGGCGATAATTTCCGCCTGGGATTTCAGGCCATAGATGGGGGAATCTTCGCCGGGATGGTGGGCGGATTGGGCACAAAACCCGCAATTTTCGGAGCAGCCCCCAGATTTGACATTGACAATGCTACAAAGATCCACCGTATCCCCACAGCAGGCTTGGCGCACCCGATCCGCCGCCGCCGCCAGGGTGAGAATATCCGCTTCTCCGGTGATGGTGGTGAGGGCGATCGCCTCGGAGCGGCTTAATTGTTCCCCAGCAATAATCCGCTCCGTCAACTGAGCGAGATGGGCTTCTAGGGTTGTACCGGTGAGGGAGGTGGGGCTGGATTCTAGGACTGGAACCACGGTGTTTCTCGATAAGTAAGCATCAACAAAGATTCAGACTGCAATTCTATCATCCCCCGGCCAAGCCCAAGGCCACCCCGCAATCCACCGCAACATTTCCCCAACGATGATTGTTGGTAGTACGGACTTTAGTCCGCCCTCTCAATATATTAGTTCTAATGCATTTTATTTTTACAAGCTGTATAACAGGTAAAAATCTGTATAACGGGTAATGTGATGGGTAAACCAATCAGTCTCTTTTCCGGATATTCTCAACGAGAGAACAGAACAACTAACTATTGCTTGCTTGTTCTCAAATTACTCTACGAAGAAAACCCTCGCTACTTAGCAGAGGTATTTAGCACGCTTTTGGGTGAGGATATTGGTGATCATGTTGGTGTTACATTTAGGCAACAGGAGAAGAAAAATTCAAGCGTTCCTGATGGGCTAATTGTCCAAAAATCACTGACGATTTTTCTAGAAACCAAGAATTTTGACTGGTTTTACGATGAACAATTGGAAAGACACTTAGCCGGACTTGAGCAAAGCTCCCCTGGATTAAAGATTCTGATCGCTCTTGGGTCATTTGAAGATGGTGATAACTCACGATTTGCCCAAGTTGAAGCATTGTGTAAAGAAAAATATCATGGAGAAATTCGTTTCGCTGCCCTCACATTTGAGGACTTCATCGGAGCTTTGCAACTCCCACATCTCCCCAAAACCCTCGTCGATACGGTGTCAGAACTGCGGGCATACCTCGATGAAGAAGGACTGTTACCCTCATGGCGTGAGTTACTGGATGTCGTCAACTGTAAAAAAAGTTATGAAGAAATCCTGGCTACTCATATCTATCTATGCCCCGCAAGAGGTGGAGCTTATTCCCATGCTCGTTGTGGTTTTTTTGGTATGTATCGAAACAAACGTGTAGATAGAATTGCAGATATTCTAGCGGTCGTAGATGTAGAATCCGAATCATCAGTAATAATGAAATGGAAGAACGATCAGAATCATAAAGACCAAACTCTAAAAAATACAGCTATTGAAAATGTGCGGCGACGGTGGACAAGTGATGATCCGGCAAGAGTCTTTCTCCTGGGTGAGTTTTTTGAAACTGAGTTCATCAAGGACAGTCGTAACGGTATGCAGGGTAGCAAGCAATATTTTAATGTGGCTCACCTCGGTGTTCAAACGGCACAAGACTTAGCCCAAGTACTCCAAGGAAAAACCTGGTCAAATTTTCAATCCAGTGACACCTAACGTATCCATTTAACCCTCCCAGCGTTCTCACCATGTCCTCCCCTTTTAGCCTTGCTACCCTTGGACGTAAATTCCGCCGTAGCCTCACCCGCCCCTGGGGGCAAAACCTGATGATTACCGGCGGTGTGGCGGGCATCATTTTGTTGTTGCGGGGGTTGGGTTGGCTGCAATTGGGGGAATTAGTCACCTATGATTGGCTGATGCGATCGCGCCCCCCCCTCCCCCCCGACGATCGCATTGTCATCGTCACCTTTGATGAAGCCGAAATTCGCGACTTAAATTGGCCCTTTTCCGATACCGAAGTGGCGCAATTGCTCACCGTGATTAAAAGCCAGAATCCCCACGTTATCGGCCTCGATATCTATCGAGATGTGCCGGTTGAAAAAGGGTATGACGACCTCAAGGCTATTTTTACCTCAACCCCCAATTTAATCGGGATTCGTAAAGCGATCCCCAAACTAGCCACATTAGAGGAGTTTGGTTCAGGCCGCACCATCGATCCGCCTCCAGATTTACCCGCAGAACAGGTCGGATTTAATGATTTTCCTGATGATATTGATGGCCTCGTTCGGCGGCTATTATTAACAGTTTATTTAGAGAAAACCGATGAAGATCTCCTCTCCTTTAGCTTTCTCGTTGCTTGGCAATACCTCAAAAATACCGCCGGTCTAGAGCCTCAAAATGGCCCCAATGACACGATTCAATTGGGGGAAACAGTATTTGCACCCATCGAGGCTTTTGATGGAGGATATCACAACGCTGATACCCAAGGTTATCAAGTTTTTTTAAACTATCGTGGCCCCGATCAAGGCGGAAAACCTGAAGTATACGAATTTAAACGAGTTTCTTGGCAGGCAGTAGTAAATGGTGAAATCCCCCCGGATTTGTTCACCGATCGCATTGTTTTAATCGGCTCCGTCGCCCCCAGTTTGCAAGATTTTGTCCCCACCCCCTACCAGAATCCTCAACAGATGTCCGGGGTGGTGGCCCATGCCAATGCCACCAGCTTTTTAATTGATGCGGCCCTAGGCAAACGGCAACCGATCCGCACGGTTCCCGATCTGGTGGAATGGTTGCTGATCCTCTTGGGGGCAGTGGTGGGGACGGTGGCCATTACCCATTGGCGGACGGTGGACGGGCTGACGCGGCCGGCCATTGTGCGCACCGTGGTGCAGTTTGGAGGGGCGATCGCCTTCCTGATCTTCGGCAGTTATGGGGCATTTTTGCTCAGTTGGTGGTTGCCGCTGTTGCCGGTGTTGTTAGCCCTGGTGAATGGGGCCGCCCTCAAGTTTGCCATTACGATGCTGATTTACCTCTTGAAATCCTATCGGCAAATTGAAGATTATGCCCGGACATTGGAGTTAAAGGTAGCGGCTCGAACAGAGGAATTAAGCGAAGCAAATCAAGAACTTGATCAGAAAAATCATCAACTGGAAACCACCCTGGTAAAACTGCAAACTGCCCAAGCCCAAATCATCGCCCAAGAACGGTTAGCCTCTCTCGGTTCCCTCACCGCTGGTGTAGCCCACGAAATTCGCAATCCCTTAAATTTTGTGATTAATTTTGCCCGCATTTCTCAAGAATTGACGACGGAATTAGGAGAAGAGTTAGCAGATATTGAGCTAGAGGGGGAAAGTCAGGACATTATTGCCGATATTGTCGAAGAATTCAAAGAAAATCTCGGCACAATTCGTGATAATGGCCAGCGCATTGAGCAAATTGTTGATAGTATGCTGGAGCATACCCGTGAAGGGGGCGGTCAGGCGGAAATGACCGATTTAAATCGATTGTTGCGGGATGCGGTGGAGTTGGTGGAGCATAATTTGACGACTAAAATGCCGGATTTAAAAGTGCAAAAAACAATTACCCTTGATCCAAATTGTCCGACGTTGCCCTTAGTGGCGAAGGATTTTACCAAGGCGATGATCAATATTTTTACCAATGCTTTGGAAGCGATGGAGAGGCGGCGCAAAGCAGAGCCAGATCCCGATTATCAACCGCAATTATTAGTGAGTACCTGGCAACAGGGGGGGCG
>JAABSU010000082.1 GCA_011390265.1 Spirulina sp. | reverse complement strand
GGAATTGGGAGCGGCACGCCAAGGCGTATAGGACTCCGCTAGGCTCTGAGTCTGCTGGACAAGTTCTGCATAGCTACGCTGGTCAAGTTTGGGCGGCTGGGAAGACATCGTTTACTGTAGGTAGAAAGGATAGACAAGGTTAAAGGCGTTGTTCGTTGTCCGTACCCGATAGTTAATCGAGATCTGTAACAGGTTGGGTTGACCCGGTGCTTCCACTGGCTCAATGTCCAGGACATCAATCCGGGGTTCCCAATCCAAAAGGGCTGATTCCACATCGCTGATAATTTGCCCCACCGTCCCCGCCGTATTCGGCGCAAACACCTGATCATGGATGCGACAGCCAAAATCCGGTCGCATCACCCGTTCCCCCCTCGCTGTACTGAGAATCGCCCAAATGGACTGGCGGACGGCTTGCTCATATTTGGCGGTGGCGATCTGGTGTTCTTCCTGCAATTGAACCGGCAACGTCCAACCCACACCGAGAAAATCAATATCCACTACATCACCTCCAACGCACCATTATTGACCTTGACCCCCGCCGAACAGTTCAGTTCTAAGCCAGATTGGGCCTTGAATTCCCCCTTCGTTTTGGCTTGAATATTGCAATTTGCACCGGCATTAATTTTGCAATCACTTTGGGTTTTAATTTCCAAATTTTTACATTCGAGCAACATATCATCATCTTTACTTTTAATCGTCACTTTTCCCTTGGCTTCAATGGTGAAATCTTTTTCCACCTGAATCGTCATTGCATCATTTTCACAATCAATCGTGATTTTATTCTTGCCACTTTTATCTTGAATGATCAGTTGTTCTTTATCCTCTGTATCATCGAAGACAATCATGTGACCACTGCGAGACTTGATCAGCCGTTTATTATTTTCCCCGTCATCATTTTTTTCCGGGGGTTTATCTTTGCCATTCCACAAACTCCCTAAAATGTAGGGGAAAGCCATATCACCATGTTCAAAGGCGACGAGAACCTCATCATCCACTTCCGGCAGAAAATAGAAACCGCGATCGCCCCCCGCCATCGGAGTCACTACCCGCGCCCACGGACTTTCATCCTCATCCGTGAGCCAGGGGAATTTTACCTTAACCCGTCCTAGGTTATCGTCATCTTCAACATTCGTCACCACCGCGATCGTCACACCATAAAAACGGGTGGTAGGATCATTAGGCATCAGTAAATCAAATCCGATCATAAAGCAGTTCTCCGCGCAGTGAATAAAGTGGTATAACCGAATTTTTGGGAATAATGGTGTTCCGTCGAGGTGACGTAATAGTCACCACTAAAGCGTTTGCCCACGCCTTTGACCTCGATCACTTTAGCAACCCGAAGCGTCGGCAGACCGGGGCAAGTGCCTTCGGCGGTGATGTAGGCGATCGCCATATCCTTAAACTGACCCAAGGCAATTTGATCCGCCTCCGCCTTCGTCACCACGGGCTGAGTAACAATGGTTGTCGTTGAATCTCCGAAGGTTTTAACCGCCTTCGGCCCCGTGGTTTTGCCCCCCATTTTACTCCCCTCTTTCCCCTCTGCTGCCTTGCCCAACACCTCTTTTTTATCATCGGGCAACCAACCGCGCACCTCTACCTTTTGGACTTGGTTCATGCTACTTAAACGGGGCATAAACTCGCTTAAATTCTCTTTGAATTTCAATGTCAACACTTTTTGTTGATCATTTTGAGGCGGTTGAAAATAAATATTTTTTTTCTCAATCGTAATTTCATAGCCCATCCGTTCAGCCCGACTACTGAGAAACTCCCAATCCGTTTGATTATGCTGAATCACATAGTCATGTTTGACTTCACTATCTTTCGTGTTCGGCGTGAGGCCACGAGCACGGGCAATTTTACTAAAAATGTCACTATCCTTCATTTTGGTAAAAGATTTACTATTTGACCCTCGTAATAGACGATGGCGTAAATCATGGCCCCGCACAATGAAACGCGGTTGTTCACCCTGCCGAAATTCTGGCTCTAAACCCGTAATTTCACCAAAAATTACGGTCTTGAGTTTGTTGGCATAACCCATTTGAATCTCGACTTCCTCACCCACATCAAAGGAACTATCGTCAACCCAAGTAAACTTACCTTTTTGTAAATCCCAGGTCATAAACTCTAAGGTGAACATACTCGGTGCTTCAATGTCTTCAAACACCTGTACCGCGATCAAATCCTCATTGGCACCCTTCGGGAGATTCTTCCCGCCAATGCTGACTTTGATATTGGGTGTGAGGGTTTCAACGCCGGAATAATCTGCCATTTCTCAACTCAAAATCGGTAAGGGTGGAATCGTGAGCACCAATCCAGGGGTGATTTGGCGCGGATTGTAGAGCCGATTTTCATCGGCAATGATCCGCCACAACGCCGGATCACCGAATTCTTCCTGGGCAATGCTGCTCAAGGTTTCGCCCCGCTTGACAATGCGCACCGGGTCGTCAATCAGGTTTTCGGCTTTTTTGCGTTTTTCGGGATCGGCCCATTCCCGGAAGGTGCAGTCAAGGGTGGCGCGAACCGGTGTGCCATCTTCCCAAAAGTGGGTCAGGGTTTTGGTGATGCTTTCGAGAAACCCATCGGGGAGCAGAATATTACTTTTGCCGCCTATTTTGCCCCACACCAGTTTGCAGCGGGGCGGCCGCTTTTCAGTTTTCCCGATCTTCGGATGGGTGAGGTTAAAGATTTTTTTAGTATGTTTCTGGACGTTGTCCGGTGGATCGCCGCTCAGGGTTGTGTCAAAAAACAAGGTGATGCTGAGGGTTGCTAACTCTTCGGACGCATTGGGATAACCGTCTTGATTGAGAGACCACCCGGTTTTGTTAATCGTGACCTGGTTGGGGTTGAAAAGCACTTCGATTTCTTCGGCAAAGTCGCCTTCGTTGTCTTTTTCGGCTTTGATTTTGAGTTTTTCTAACGCCATTGCCGTTGCCCTCCTCGTCGTTCACGTTCTACCACTAATCGTTTCAACACTTTCCGCTCAACCTTGGCCACGAGATCATCGATGTTGACTGCTGCCGGGGTTGTCTGCTTTACCACTTGGGTTGTGGTGGATTTCACCAATTGCCCTGCTGTGGAACTGCTTTGCTGACCGGGGAATGCTGTAGCTGGGGGTGGGTTGGGCAGGGCTGGACTGACGACGACCGGACTGGTGTTTGTCTGGCTCCCTCGGGTCTGTGATGCTCGACTGGCCTCCCGACTGAACGCTTCGGCGCGCGATCGCACCATCGGACGGGACAACACCAGTGGCTCCAGGTTTTGCGGGTTAAATTCTGTTTGCGCCTGGACGGTGGGTAAGGGGGCAATCGGTGGGGTCGCCGTCACGGTTGGGTTGCCCTGGGGGTTGCCTGTGATTTGGGGTTGGGGCGTTGGCGTAAGCCTGCCGGAGGCATATCGCTGGGATCGGGTTTCTGAGGGTTGAATGGGTAACACCGCTGCCTGCTGGCCATGAGGAATGGGGGTTAGTCTCTGGGTTGCGGCTTTTTGGGGTCTCTGCCCTTGGGGTCTAACCTTAGGCTGTGGGGCAGGTTTGGGCTTTGGGGTGATCTTGGCAGCGGGTTGTTCTGGCGGTGGGGACGCTGCTCCTGACGCTTGGGCCGGGGCTGTTACACCTAGGGCTGTGGGGGTACTGGGGGAGACTTCCAACGGGCGGGAGAAGACCGCTAAAGCCGGTTGCTCCTTGTGGGCTGGATTCCTTGCTGTCTGGGGCATTTTTGCTGTTTCAGACTCATTCGGCAGGACGAAAGCGAAATCCTGTCCCGGTTCTGAAGGGGTTGCTAAGGGTTGAGGCGAGATTGCAACCCGGTACGGTACAGCGATCGCCCCTGACGGCTTGGCTCCATCGGATTGATCCCCCTCAATCCTGTTTAACCCCAGGAAAATCGGCTGATGTTGGGGAAATCTGCGATCGCCTCCTCCCAGAGGGACAACCGTTTCCATGGCCTTGGGTGTGGTGGGTAACTCACTCCCAAGGCTTGTTAGAGCATTCAGGGGGTTGAACAATCTGTTGAGCGGTGGGGTAGATGCCAATGGAGGAACAGCGGTGACAGCCGGAAAAAGTGGTGCTGTCGGGGGGATTAGAACTGGTGAATTCATCCCCACAGGCCCAGTGGTGAGGGGGTCAGCGATCAAATTCGAGGCGGCAAAATTGAGGGGCGTGAATCCCGATGGATTGGGGCCGATTGCTGAACCCTCGGATGGGGCAACCACAGGAAAGGCTGCACCCGCTGCAAACTTGGCTTGAATGATCCCCTCAGTTGAGCCATGGGTCTGGAGCGTGGCTAAGGCGGCTGTTTGGGGTTGAGAGTCTGGCCTATTGGGGTAGTGGAGTGATTGCGTACTCTCGGCTTCACCAACATTCGGGGGCTGGACTGTGCGTTTGCCTATCTCTGTTGGGGTGTCAATCCCCGTCGATGTGTTGCGGACGGATGGGCCGAGGGGGGTGATCGCCTCCCCAATCGGGGCCGAAGATTCCGGACTAACGGGCGATCGCACCGCGTCACCCTTGACCCTAGCTTGCTTGTTGCCTTGAATGGCTGACGGTTCCGGACTGGCGGACGGTTGCACCAGGGGCATGGAGTCTGACGTGGGAGACGCAGGATCGGGACTGAGGGGAGTTGCCAGAACTTCAGGCGTGGAAGATTGCGCCAGACTAGCGGCTTGACGGGGTGACTTTTGGGGTAAATGATGCGCCGTATTCTCGGAGATATCAGAGACGCTGTGATGCTCTAATCCAGAACGCCCTGGTTCACTGTCACTGATGGCGGTTGGCATTTGGGCCAGCGGTAGCGTATCCCTTGTGAGGGCAGGTTCTGGATGATTCAAGCTCAAAGCTCTTACCCCCGATTCATTGGACACCTCAAGAACTTGTGTCAGGGCGGATTCTGAATGATCCAAGCTCAGGGCAGCCTGCATCACGTTGGGATCAAACGCTGGATTTTTGCGGGTGGATGTTTCCGGCGGGCCAATGGGGGAAACCGTGGAGGCTTGCAGCAATTCAGCAACCGGAGCGGGGGCGATATTGTTGTGATCTGCCCCAACATCCAGCGGCTGAACTAGGGTGGCTCCGGTCTCTAGCTTGGCTTGAATCACACCTATGGTCTGGCTTGTGGGCGGGCCAAGGGGGGCGATCGCACCACCCATCGGGGCGGATGGTTCTGAACTCGCGGGCGATCGCACCGCGTCACCCTTGACCCTCGCTTGCTGGCTGCCTTGAATGGCGGACGGTTCCGGACTGGTGGATGGTTGCACCAAGGGCATGGAGTCTGACGTGGGAGACGCAGGATCGGGACTGAGGGGAGTTGCCAGAACTTCAGGCGGGGAAGATTGCGCTGGGCTAGGGGCTTGACGGGGTGACTTTTTGGGTGAACGATGCGCCTTACTTTTGGAGATCTTAGGGACACTGTGACGCTCTAATTTGGAACGCCCTGGTTCATCGTCACTGATGGCGGTTGGCATTTGGGCCAGTGGTAGCGTATCGCCTGTTAGGTCAGGTTTTGGATGATTCAAACCCAAAGCTTTTACCCCCGATTCATTGGACACCGCAAGAACTTGTGTCAGGGCAGGTTCTGGATGATCCAAGCTCAACGCAGCCTGCATCACCTCGGGATCAAATGCCGGGTTTTTGCGGGTGGATGTTTCCGGTGAATCAATGGGGGCAACCGTGGGGGCTTGCAGCGATTCAGCAACCGGAGTAGGGGCGATATTGTTGTGATCTGTCCCAATTTCCAGCGGCTGGACTTGGGTGGCTCCGGTCTCTAGCTTGGCTTGAATCACATCTGTGGTCTGGCTCGTGGGCGGGCCGAGGGGGGCGATCGCTCCACCCATCGGGGCTGAAGAATCTGAAGATGATGTTGATCCATCGGACGGTGTGAAAGACTCAACAACAGGCATCGGGCCATGGGTAGGTGAATGCGGTTGGGGTTCAGCCGCGACCGCCTGGGGTGACACTTGAGCCGTTATCGATTCGGGAGGCACTGACCCTCGATCTGATGCAGGGAAAGATTGTGACAGCTTCCCCTGATCTTGAGCGGTGGGCAATTTATTTGTACTGTTTGGTGGTAGAGATGGCGTGACACCCTCCAAAGGCAAGGACTCTGTTGCTGTCGCAACATCGCGCTGGGACTGAAGGATCGGTGCTGTTACCGGGGCAAGGGGCGCGATCGCTGTCCTTGGGTTCCCCGTTTCGGTTCCCATTTGCGGAGCTTGGGACGGCTCAACGCGAGATAAATCAGGCGGGATCGACGATTGCATGGGCACAGCGATCGCCACAGGTAACGTCGCCAGGGTTGGCACAGTCGCCGGATCACCTTGGATGCGCTGGGGTTGGGTTTGCAGACCATCAGCAGGGGCAAGCGGCTCATCATCGCCCCACTGCGCGTAGACAATGGGAATATCCTCGGTTTCCAAATCAGCGATCGCTGACCACCGCGCCAACTGTTGATCCAGCAAGGGCAACCGATTAACCAAACGCTCGGCGCGATCAATCAACCGATCCGCCATCCGATGATTCGTCACACCGGGTTGGTGAATTGGTCGTGTCAGTCGCTGTACCAGTTTGGGGTCAAGATCCATCACAATTGTCCAAAATTAATGAGATTACTTATTCTTCTGAACTTTTTGTTCATAAATGCCGCGATGCACCAATTCCATCCGCTCAAATGCGACCTCTGTGCTCGTACTTGCATTTAACTGTGGCCCTTCCCAAGCCACCGGATAGGCCTTAGAAATGCGCCAAGCGATCGCATCCGACTGTTGACTATCTTTGAGAATAATCGTGGCGTTTTTAAGCTCCACCTTGCCACGGGTTACATCTTGATACCACTTCCATAAATCATCCCGCTCAGCCAAACCGCGAACTAAGACTAAATTCGGAGAATCCACATATTTAGGAAAGCGGTGAACACGATGATTCATGCCCCCCTCCACATATTCTTCTAGCTCTAGCTTACTGCTCAAGCCCTGCACCTCAGAAAAACCCCCCACCGTTATTCCTTTAATCTCAACGATGAAGTTAAAGGGCATATAGGGATCACGGGATTTTTCTTGATCATTGCCGCCTTTTTTTTGGGATTTAGCCATAGCTATTTTGATTTAATCAGTTAATTCACAGCAAACTTAAACTTGTCTTACCTTTAAAATCGTTTTTGCCCGGAATCTTGGTTGATTTTTTGATTAATCTGAGCCACTTGCTCAACCCATTGCTGTCGTTCCCAATGTTCCATTTCCATCACATTGCCATAAGACCAATGAAAGTGATAGGAAAGGTAAGCTACCTCCTCCAGTAAACGCTTGTGGGGGTAGCAGGCTACTCCCCCACCGGAGCGGTCTCCACTTCAAACTCACCATTACAGTGAGGGCAAGCAACCCGGAAACGGGTATGACCATTTTGGTTAATGCGTTGATAAAAATCTTGGAGGTAGGCTAAATCACCGGAAAACAACTCCTCAATAATTTTGGTATTGAGTTGGTCGATTGTGCCCAATCTCATGATTACCCTCGCGAGGAGAATAATCACGAGATAGCCTGAATTTCGCTGTACCCTCGGATCGCGTAACGGCGTAATTTCATCACTCGCCCGCGAGAGCCGCATGACTCCTTCACGATGCAAAATTCCTTCCGCATCAAGATAACCATGGGGGAGTGTAAAGGGAAATTCAGTTTGGTGCATAACTTGCTCCCTTAACCAACGGTCACGCCTTCATGAACCAATTCCAATGATTCGATCGCCACATCACTAGCGGTCGCATTGAATTCAGGGCCATTCCAATTGGTGGGCCAACAATTTTCTAGGTTCCAGCGGACTTTTTCCTCCCCTTTATCATCAGCAAGAATAATCGAAACGTTACGCCGTTCGGTCTCACCGTCGAGCATTTTAACCAGCCATTCCCAGAGTTCATTGTTATCGGTCATGCCGCGCTGGAGGGTAATATTACCATGACTATTCAGGCCAGGTAATTGGCGTTGGGCGAGGTTTTTATCAGTGCCTTCCCGATAGAGTCCGGCTTCGCGGGTGCTGGTCAAACCACTACATTCCCGGAAGCCTGCATGGACAATGCCGTCCCATTCCACCCAAAAGTTATAACCGTTATAGGGATCATGGGTGTCTTTAATATTAGGCATGGATTTTAGGTCTCCTTAAACTCACTAAAACGATGAACAAAAACACTAGGCAAACGTTACGCCGCTGCTGTTATGAACGAGCGAAATTACAATAAACTCCGCTGGTGTTGTAGGGGCAATGCCCACTTCTGCCACCACTTGACCCAGGTTCCGACTTGAACGAGGGTTGGTCTCTGCGTCACATTTGACGTAAAAGGCAGCTTCTGGATCTGCTCCCTGGAGTGCGCCTTGGTGCCACAGGGTTTCACAGTAAACCGTGAGTTCACGGGCAAGGGTAATCCACAGGGCAGAATCGTTCGGTTCAAACACAAGCCCCGCTAAGTTGTGGTCAGCCCAGCGCAACAGGGTGATGATCAGCCGTCGCACCCCAACATATTGCCAACCAGGGACGGTGCTGGTGGTGCGTGCGCCCCATACCCGAATCCCACGGCTGCGGAAGCTCCGAATACAGTTCACGCCGGGGCCGGCTTTGACGTTGAGGGTTTCCCAGTCTTGATCACAGAGGGACAGATTCAGGTCAAGTACGCCTTCAAGGATGTAGTTGGCTGGGGCGCGGTGAACGCCTACTTCGCGGTCGTTGCGGGCGTAGACCCCAGCAATGTGACCACAGGCAGGAATGGGGTCGGTGCTGGACTCGACAATCACCCAGGGGGCATAGATCGCGCCGTTATGGCCCACCAATTGCTGACGCTGCTGGTTCAGTACGGCTAGATCCGCCGTGTTGCAGCTATCCAAAATGGCAAAGCGATCGCCCAGTTGGTCACAATGCTCTAGCACCAAGGCTTGCAGATTGAGAATGGCGGTGAGCGATCGCGTTTGCATGATGTCGGGCACACAGACGAGATCAATCTCCTCTAAGGATTCGATGATCTGTAAGCCATGATGGAGGCTAGCGATCGTCAGCGTGGATTCCGATGGATCAGCCGTCGGCAGCAGCAGCACATAGCACCGCTCCCCACCATTGGTAAAAAAGCCCTGTACCGCCTCGGTCAAAAAACGGCTCGCCCCCCTAAACTGCCGCAGAAACTCCGGCCAGAGGGTGAGCAGTTGAGGGACGCTAGACACCTCCCCTTCCCCCGGAGTGACACCCAAAAACACAGGAACACCTGTGTTCACGCTGTCCCAAGCCACTTGACGTAAGGCTCGGAGCGATACGCCAGGGGCAGTCAATGAAGCAGAATCAAAGGGTCTCACAACTCAGGTCGGGGCTAAAGGGATTTTGAACGTTATGGTTGGTTTTCCGTCACAATTTGGGTGATGCGGAAGATCACAAATTCAGCGGGTTCAATCACAGAAACGCCAATTTCTGTAATCACTTGGCCCAGTTTGCGAACATCCATCGGGTTGGTTTCGGCATCACATTTGACGTAAAACGCCTCTTGAACTGTTGTGCCAAAAAGAGCACCTTTACGCCATTCATTGGTCAAAAATGCCGTAATATTGCGCCGAATTCGGGCCCAAAGTTCCGGGGTATTGGGTTCAAACACAACCCATTGGGTTCCCTCATCAATGGACTCGCGCAGGTAGTTAAATTGGCGGCGAATATTGATGTATTTAAAGTCAGGATTATCTTTACCTGCCCCTAAAGTGCGTGCGCCCCAGATGCGAATATTGCCGTTGAGGTTGCGGATGCAATTAATCCCGACTTGGTTGAGGGGTTCTTGTTTGATTTTGCTAACCGCTTGTTTCAAACCCATCGCCCCTAAAACGGGTTCATTGGCCGGTGCTTTATGAACGCCCCGCAGATTGTCCACACGGGCATAAATTCCAGCCACATGGCCGCTCGGCGGTACGAATTTTAAGTCATTACTGATGGGATCAAAGACTTGAATCCAGGGGAAGTACAGGGCGGCGTAGTCGGAGTTGCCGAGAATTTTGTCCGTACCCGGTTCCAGTTCGCCGAGGGCGATCTCTTCTGGGGTGTCAAGAACGGCAAAGCGATCGCCCAGTAAACGGCAATGAATATCTAATTTTGCCAAGGCTGCTTTTGTCGTCACCCCTGGTGCAGCCACCACTGCAATTTCATCAATGGCTTCAAACGCTTCTAGGGCGGCATCAATATCTGTTTCTGCCGTCACCCACACCACGAAGCAACGGGTTCCCCCATTCCGGAAAAAACCATAAACCGCATGGGCTAACGTGTTTTGACCTGGGTTATTTGAGAAATCACCGAAGAAGCTTTTAAACTCGCCGAAATTTGTACAAAGCTTCACTTCTCCTGCTGTCACAGATTGGGTGGTAGTTACCGCATCCTCGGTCGTTTTTTGATCGAGGGTGACAACGGTGTAGCGATCATTGTCAGGGGCAAAATCCCCTTTTTTGGCCAGATTTTCCACAGCGGTCGAGGTCGGGGT
This sequence comes from Spirulina sp., assembly GCA_011390265.1. Taxonomy (GTDB): domain Bacteria; phylum Cyanobacteriota; class Cyanobacteriia; order Cyanobacteriales; family Spirulinaceae; genus Spirulina. Next base: position 4,842 of record JAABSU010000082.1, on the reverse strand, counting down.
GTCTGTAGTCCCTTCCCCTGCTGCGGCGGTGGCTTTAACTTTTGGGGCTGAACTCTTAGCGAGGGAAATAATTCCAATGAAGCCAGCCGTGCTTGTGCCAACTCCTGCGATGGGGGCGAGTCCTGATCGAATTTCTTCGACGTAAACACCCGGTGATAAATAAGTGGGCATTCTCCTTATTCCTTATAGTGAGGGACAACCATTAATTAAGTAGACAACCTTAAGGCTTAAATCTGTGCAACGAGCTGAATATCACACTGTTTTGACTCTCCAGGTTGCAAAACAACTCGTTGGTGCTGTGGTGCATATCCTGACGCGGAAATTATCAACGTTACTGCGGGTAAAAATGGTTCAACCCCTACAAGTCGATAGTTCCATTTTTGTGCTTGATTATGATCTAAATTACGAGATGTTAGGGTTTGAGCTGGATGCTCAACACATCGCACTGTTGCCATCTCAAGCGGCTCTTGATTTTTAGCATCGATCACCTGACCAAAAATTGTGGTGGGTGGGAGTTCAATCTTGAGCTTGAGTATATCAGAAAAACCAGATTTTTTTGGCGGGTCACGAGTGAAATATTCATCTTTTAATTCTGCTTCAAATCGGCTTTGACCATAGCGCAAACCGGCCCGAGGTAAAGAGGCTTCAAGTTGATAGAAACCACTGGGTAAATTTGTGAAGTAGAAAGAACCATCACGCCTCGATTGACTGCGCCCATAGTTCATTTTCTGACTGTGCCAATCTTCCATGGATAGAGTATCTAAGAAGCATTGCAGTGCTAAGAATTTATCAGCATTGTTTAGGTCTGATCTCGCAATGATTTGATCAAGGTGGCGCAAGATAGCTGTGCTGGTGGTTTGGGCGTTGAGTAACTGGGTTTGAAAGTCTTGGATTGCGGTGGGCCCAGCGGTGGAAAACGGGACGAGGGGGGGCGATCGCCACTGCCCCCAGCGCTTCGGCAAACCCAAGATCCGCACTTTGGTCAACAGCTTCTGGATAAAGGCATCCGGGGCTTGGCGGATGGTAATCATGGCTCCGGCTAACCGCTCCTGGGTGAGGGCATCCTGCACCCAGCCCGCTAACGTGACGCGGCGGCGATGGGGGTTGGATGGGGTGGGTGGGTTCAGGGTTAAATTCATCAACACAATCCTCCGGGAGTTAACGTCACGACAAGCGCAAAAGTTGGGGACGATGTTCGAGTACGAGGGGGACTTCTTCGGGGTCTTCGGTAAGAGGAACTGCGATCGTCGCGGTGCAATGCAACGAGACTTTGGGCACACCGCCCAACACTTGCCAGAATTCTCCCGGACTCTGGAGATAACCTGATTGCAAAACCGTCAATGTGACGGGCAGAACGGGATCTTGGAGGCTGCCCTGAAGCATTGCTTTAGGCAATACGGGGTGACATAACAGGAGGCGCATCAATTTGCTCAAAATATGGTGCTCTTGTTGGGGGTCGTCTTGGTTGACCCAGACTGTAATCAGGTAGGAACAATCAATTCGAGCCGGGGGTTGGATTTTGATTGCTGTGCCGTTCTCCTGTCGTTGCATTTGCCATTCGCGGTTGCGTCGCTCTAGGTTTTCCCGCACATCATAGAGAAAGAGGTTGATCGCGGGTTTTTGCTGGATCGCGCCTTCGATGGGTTGTTCAAAACTAATAGCGACCTGGGTTTCGCCCGAATTTTGCAGGCCGGGAAGTTCTTGGAGCAAGAAGGTTTTTAAACTGCTATCAAGATCATCCAACATCGGGTTTTTCCTCAGGGGTGAGAACGGACGATTCTGCATTTTCGTGGGTTGGGAGAGGGCGATCGCCCTGCTCCCCTGCTACCGTTAACTCCTCTTCTAACACCTGGATTGCGCCCCCAATCCGGAGTAAGGTTTCCCGCAAACTCAGTTGTTGAGCATCCAGATTGGCGAGGGCTTTTTGGCCGGCGGCGTATTCAGTTTTGAGGGCTTTGAGTCGCTTTTGCAGTTGCTCGCGCATGGGTTAAAACCTCACTCAAGATCACAGGAAAAGGCGAATCACACAAAGTAGGGCAGTTCTAAATCATGTGTCCCGATTTCCCGGAAGTGGAGCCTGTCCTCAAAATCATTTTTCTCCTCACCTTGTAAGGTTAAATCAACCTTAATACTGATCAGTTGAGTCATACGATCATCAGGGTCAGTAATGTTTAAAGCCTCGGCAATCATCTCGGCAGGAATACGAGTGGCAATATAGCGGTTATAAAGCTTACTATTCCAATGCCGTGCAAAGGGATTGTCATAGGTGGCGAGAAAGCGTTCAATGGGTTGATATGTGTCCCCAATCTTGATCGAAAGCCCTGTATGTAACACTCCATTCCAAGTGTCATTATGGTTAATGAGATACAACAACTTATCGCGACCAGAGGGAACAATAGGAACGCGAATTTCGTAAGTATTAAAATTATCGAAGCAGGCGAGAATATCACCATGCCAAGCCTCGTTGTCCCACGGAACGGCATCTCCTTGATTCACTCGATCTGCCCAGTGATATCCTAATGCTGATTGAGCCGCATGACCCCATGGGTTTTTGCTAAAGGCGACACCCGATAGGTGAAACCAAGTATTAGTATCACCTTTATGAATTAGCTTCACTAATCCCGACTGACCCGTAGGAATCGGTAGCCACTGATGATAGGGGCGAGATGAGTCCCCCAATGACCCATCAGGACAGTAGCAATTGCCCTCTCTTCTTCCTGCCGTCCAATTGCCTAAATCTTGGAATATTTTGCCGTCTTGGGAAAACTGAGCATTCACGATATGCCACTCGGAAGAATTGCCGAGCCTGACCCAGACAGTATCGTAGCCGGGAGGGACGGTAATAATTGCACCACCTTTGTCCTCTTTTCCCTTGCCATAGACAATAGATTCACGCCAATAATAAGATCCTTTTTTGCTCCACGATGTTTTGTTATAGGAGGACTTAGGGAGATCGTCTGACTTGACGATCACGCCTGCATCTTCGGCTGCAAAAATATCGTTATAGATTGTCGGATTTTGCGGGTCAGTGGAACCGGCGGGGTACATCCGATGACGCATCGGATTGATTAACTCAAAATGCTGCGCCCGCATCGTTTCGTGAACCGTGACCGTGCCTGTATCACGTTCAACGGTTAAGCGGGGGCTTTCTTCGCCGTCGTCCGAGGCGATTAACCGTAACCGTGATGTGGGGTCACTTTCTTCCTCTGATCCCTTAATTTTCCAGCCCACCATCTTGCCATTTTGCTGATCCAAACGCACGGGAGGCGCTTCCCCGCTGGGTTGGCCCGCATTGCTCAGGGCGGCGGCGATGTGATCTTTAACCGCTTTTTCTGAAGGGATCATGTTGGGGCGATCGATCGCAGGAATACTTTGGGAAATCCCCTCAATCACGGTATTACCCAATTGCAACGCACCCGCTACGGTTAAATTGCCTTGAATCTGAAGGCCCGCCCCGTCATTGCGGAGGTTGATATCCTGCTCGGCGCTGGGAAGACGCACGCCGGAATATTGCCGCACACTGTTATCAATTTGGACTTGACCCTCGACAAGGCTCACCTTTGCCAGGGTGATCGTTTGGGCATCGTCGGTGTGAATGGCTTCGAGGGTCAGCAGGGGGGCTTCGGCAAAGCGGGTGAAACTATCGGGAATTTCTGGTTGTTGAAGAATTTTAGGTTCTTGGTGATAGCGCAAACAGAGCCAGCCTAAACCATTGATCTTGCGAGTCACATCCTCCGGCAAAATCACCAAATTCCCTTCCCCGTCGATCGCGGTTCCGGACTTGATGACCACCTCCGGCTGGCCGGCGATCGCCTCCACCCCCAGACCTTCAACAATCCCCGCCAAATGGAGACGACTGTTAACGTAACGCTGGCGATCGCTCAAATAGCGATGGGCCAATTCAAAATCTTCATCTAGTAGGTACTGGCCTGGAAAATAATTGGGGCGTTGTAGGGCGAAATTTACCCAATCCTGTTGTGATGGCATAAGATTTGAATTATTTAATTGCCTTGAGCTGGATAGTATCACACCACTTTACTGTTCACTAAAAAAATATATTAAGCTTTATGATGATCAATGAATTTATATGGAATTCTTTAAAGTGATGCGATAGGGCGATCCTCAAATGAATGGTAAGTCTTGGACTTCTATTAACAAGGTGCTTAAACCCCTTGCCTACCCATCAATCGTTTGGGATTTTGATCTATCCATTCCCCGCAATCCGCTTCCCAATGGAGCTAGAGTTCTCCTGAGCCGTGAAAACACGATATAAACTCTCATGAAATAAATTTAACCGACAACATTTTTTGTTCGGTTTGTAGCGGGTAGTAACTCCCATAGAATGGGGTACTTTAGAGGCAGTCTTGTGCTGCAAAGACTCCAACCTGATTGCATCAAAATGTATTGAAATGTATCGAAATGTATCGTTCATTTATTTTACAACCAGAGTTTAATCAATCAATGTGACCCGGTTTGAGGTCTATTGCTCTGGGGCGATCGCTCAACGCATCATCATCCGGCGGGGGAAAATGCGGTTGGGGTTAATGGTGGTGACGGCTTGGCACTGTCAGATTGGGGATAGAGGCCAGTGCCGGACTCAAGGATGCTCAGTTATTTGAGTAGGGGGTTCAACGGGACTGGGAGTGGGCGAAGCTCAGTGAGGGAGGGAATAAGGTGGTTTACCGATGGTGAACGACGCTACAGCAATGAACTGTGGAAACTAGCGAGTATCCGTCTACTGGGTTGTGCCGCTTCGGAGGTTTATCCTTACGAAAATAGTGCGGGAGTCTGAAAGCCCCGTCAATTTATTGCGGGGATGAAAGACGACACGAGCGACTTTAG
>JAABSU010000081.1 GCA_011390265.1 Spirulina sp. | reverse complement strand
AGTACAGCTTTTATCTCATTTTCAGAACTATATGGCGGTTTACGGATCTCCAGGGAGATGCCGCTCCTATTTTTTCTGGAGAAAGCTTAACGCATATCTTTCCCATAGGGTGCATCTCACTGTTGCGAGATCTTCAGATAACCCACCCCTACAAGAAGGGGATTTTTGACTCTTTACTAATTCACCTTGAACTGTTTCACCACCTCCTGCAAACGTTGGGCGGTGTTTAACGTGTCTTGGAACGTGTTGGAAAGTTGGGCAGATTCAGCAGAAGTGCTGTTGGAAATTTCCGCCACCTCCCGCATGGTTTGCGTCACCGACTTCGATTGCTCCACCTGAGCCGTCGTTGCCGTGCTAATACTCGCCACCAACTCCGAAATTTGGGCCGTGGCGGCGGCGATCGCATTCAAATTCCCCTTCGTTTCCTCCACTAAACTCGTCCCCGCACTCACCTGGGTAATCGCCGCTTCTGTGACCTTAATCACCTCACTGGTTTGTTGGCGAATCTCCGCCACCAGATTAGAAATTTCCAACGTCGCACTGGCGGATTGACGAGCGAGCGATCGCACCTCATCGGCAACCACCGCAAACCCCTTGCCGTATTCCCCCGCCCGCGTCGCCTCAATGGCTGCGTTGAGAGACAGTAATTGGGTTTGGGTCGCAAAATCACTAATCAGATTCACCACCCGGTCAATCTTTTGGGAAGATTCGCTCAACTCCCGGATCTTCTGGCTCGCCGCCGAAACCGTATCCCGAATTGCCAAAATCCCCTCCACGGTGCGATTCATTGCCGCATCCCCAGACGTTACCGTCTGGTTCGCATTCTGCACCGCCTGCTCAATGGCCACCGCATTGGCCCCCACCGCTTGGGTAGAACTCACCATCGCCTGCACCTCCTCCAGAGCTTGATTCAACTCCAGCGCCTGCTGTTGAGCCTGATCCGCCAATTTGCGAATTTGTAGATCACTCCCCTTGGAGGTTTCCGCCACCCGCGCCGTCACATCCTGCACCTGAATGACAATGCCCCGCAAACTTTGCAGCGTATTGTTGTAAACATCGGCGATCGTCCCCAGTTCATCCTCCGATAGGGGCGCACGCACCGTTAGATCCCCCTCCAGGGCCGGCCGCACCGCTGTGAGCAGATCCAAAGCCCGCCGTTGCAATTGCTGGCGTTCTGCTTTTTCCCGCGTCGCCGCCGCCTCCAACTCCTGAGCCTGTTGCCGCAGTTTTTCCAAATCCGCCGCCCGTTGGAGGGCAATCCCCAACTGAGAACCCAACTGCACCATTAACTGAATATCCTCGCTTTGCCATTGGCGAGGGGCAGAGCATTGATAATTCGCCATCAGGCCCCAGAGGCGATCGCCTAAAAAGATCGGCACGGTAATATAGGCCCGCGCTTGGAACGCCTCCAACAACTCCACATAACAGGGGGGAAACCCCGACCCATAGATATCATGACAAACCCGTGCCGGTGTGCCTTGGCGATAGGCTCCCCCTTCGCTTTTTTGGAGGTAGGTATCCTTGCTGGCCATCTGGCGCACCTGCATCTGTTTGATCGTGCAGCCTTCGGTGTCAATGTTGATCTTCGTCTGCTCCAACAGGTTGGGATCTTCCACCTGATAATTCAACAAACTCAACCAGCCCACCCCGACGGATTCCGCCACAAACTCCCCACTCCAATCGGGGTTAAAGCGATAAATACCAACGCGATCGCTCTCAAACAGTTGCCGCGCCTCCCGCGTCGTACTTTGGAAAATACTGGTGACGTTTTGGGATTGGCGGATTTTATCGCTAATCGAAGCAATGGTTCGCTCCCGCTCCACCGCCTTCTCCAACTTCGCCGCCTGCTGCTTCACCGCATCTAAATCCGAAGCCCGTTGTAGTGCAATCCCCAACTGGGAACCCAACTGCACCACCAGGCCAATTTCTTCCTTCGTCCAAGTCCGAGGCTGGGCGCATTGATAGCTGGCCATCAAACCCCACAGTTTCCGACCCAGGAAAATCGGCACTGTCACATAGGCCCGGGCCTGGAACCGCTCCAACAACTCCACATAACAGCGGGGAAAACCCGCCTGATACACATCATTACAAACCCGCACCGGGTCGCCTTGGGCATAGCTTCCCCCTTGGGTGCGCTCCAGGTAAGTATCCTTGCTGACCATATCCTGGGTGGTCATTTGCTTGATGGTGCAGCCCTCGCTATCGATATTCACCTTTGTTGCTTCCAACAGGCTTTCATCGGCGATCTGCTCCCGCAGCAAGGATTTCCACTGGCCCACCACTGCCTCCGCCACAAACTCCCCACTCCAATCGGGGTTAAAGCGATAAACCCCCACCCGATCCGCCTGGAGTAACTCCCGCACCTCACTGGTGGCAATTTTAAAAATTGCGTCGGTGTCTTGGGTTTGTTTAATGCGATCGCTCACCAAGGCCAACGTCCGCTCCCGCTTCACCGCCGCCGTTAGTTTTTCCGCCTGAGTCGTCACCGCTTCGAGATCAGCGGCCCGTTGCAGGGCAATCCCCAACTGATTACTTAAACTCACCATCAGCGTAATTTCCGCATCCGTCCAGACTCGCGGGCGGGAACATTGATAACAGGGCATCAAGCCCCAGAGCTTATCCTTGAGGAAAATTGGCACGTTGACATAGGCCTTCGCCTGGAAGCTTTCCAAAAGTTGGATATAGCAATCGGGGAAGCCCGATTGATAGATATCATTGCTGACCCGAAATTGCGCCCCCTTGCGATAGGCTCCCCCTTGGGTATCCTTCAAATAGGTATCTAAACTCGCCAGTTCCCGCACCTTCATATCTTTAATCGTGCAGCCGGCGGTGTTGATGTTGCGATCCGTCCCCGCCAGCACCCGCTCATCGGTGACTTGGGCATTGAGCAGCGATTTCCATTGGGGATCGACGGATTCGGCAATGAATTCGCCACTCCAATCGGGATTAAAGCGGTAAATGCCAACGCGATCGCTCTTAATCAATTGCCGCGCCTCCTCCACAGCGGTGCGGAAAATACTCGCCGCATCCTGGGATTGTTGGATTTTTTCACTAACCCGGGCGATCGCCTTTTCCCGCTCCACCGCCTGTTGTAGCTCCAGGGTCATTGCCACCTGTTGACGACTCACGAGAGCACGTTGCAGCGCCGCCCCCAACTGTTCCGCCACATTGGCCGCGAGGCGTACCTCCCAATCCTGCCATAGCCGCGCCCCCATACATTGATAGGTGGCCAACAGGCCCCACAGTTGCCCGCCCTGATAAACCCCCACGGTGATATAGGCCCGAGCCTGAATCCGTTCCAGCAATTCTAAATAGCAAGCGGGGAAATCCTGACGATAGACATCCGCCACCACCCGCAATTTTTCCCCCCGGTTATACAATCCCCCCTGAGTCCGCTCTAGGTAGGTATCCACCACCTCCCCCACCGCCCCGCCGCGACCGCCGGCCATGCGGTTGAGGTTGCAGTTAGCACTGTTGTCCTGCAAAAGTTCGGGATCTGGAGGGGTTTGGAGCAGGGAAACCCAACCGGCCCCCACGGATTCAGCAATAAATTGCCCTGTCCAGTCGGGATTAAATTGATAGAGCACGACGCGATCGCCATGGAGCAGTTGGCGCAATTCTTGGGTGGCGGTTTGGCCAATGGTGAAGAGATCCCCAGCGCGACGGAGGCGATCGCTCACCCGTTCCAAAGCCTCATCCCTTGTCCGTTGCGCTTGCAGTTCCCGTTGCCCCTCCTCGCTGGCCAATTGCACCGCCATTAACAGCCCCACCTGCTCAATAAATGTCATTTCCCAGGGAGACCATTGGCGGGCCTCTTTACACTGTTGCACCACCAACAGCCCCCACAGCTTATGGCCTAAACGCACCACCACCGCGAGGCTCGATCGCACCTGATATTTTTCCATCAGTTGCAGTTGATAGGGGGTGACATCGGTGCTAGCCACATATTCAATCGCCACCACTTCCCGTTGGTCGTATTCCGTTTGGGTGTCCACACCGAAAAACGTGGCGGGCAGAGTTTCCCCTTGAGTGGGAGTCCAACCCCGCTCAATGCTTTCCGCCATCACTTCCCCTTGATTGCTGTTAATGAAGCGATAGGCGATCGCCCGTGATGCCTGGGTTTGCGTCCGAATTTGCTCCACAGCAATGGCCAGAAGGGTCTCGCTATCCATGGCGGCACGGATGGCGGCCCGCACTTGGGTCAATTGTTGGCGCATTTGCCGCAGTTCTGGGCTGGCGATCTTCTGCCCATGGGCGTTCGCATCCCTATCCGATCGGGGTGGCGTTTCCCCGCTGCTGCCATGGGTGGGGGGGGATTGGTAGGGATAGGAGGAGGAGGAAACAGTCATGGCCGTGGCGATCGTGGGTTGAGTTTAATATGGGCGGGGAACTTGTCTTATTGTAGGACGGTGCTTTGGCCTTAGTGATCCTCAATCACAGAAATTGGCCAAACTGTCAAAGCAAAAGCATCATCCGCCGGCCATCGGATCATCCTAGGATGCCCGCGAATTGACTAAAATCAGGGAAATCAAAGTTTTTGTGTGTTTGATCCCGTTGGCTTTATTCCCCAAGTTATGGCTTTCTTTTCTGTTGCATCTCACATCTATACCGTTGGTGGACATCTCCGCCGCGATGCCCAAACCTATGTGGTTCGTCCAGAGGATCATGAGTTGTGTGCGGCCTTGAAAGCGGGGGAATTTTGCCATGTTTTAGCCGCCCATCAAACCGGCAAAACCAGCCTCCGGGTGCGGGTGATGGATCAATTACAAGGGGAGGGCTATACCTGTGTAGCCATTGATTTAGCCCAGATTGGCAGTCAAGATATTTCCCCGCAACAGTGGTATGGGGGGTTGATGCAGCGGTTGGTGATGGGTTTACCCCAATGGCAGATCCATTTACCGGCTTGGTTGGCAGAGCGTCAATTTTTATCCCCCGTGCAACAGTTCAGCGAACTCTTAGAGCAAATGCGCTGCGATGATTACGCCCAGGCGAATCGCCTCGGCCAACGGGTGGTGATTTTCATCGATGAACTGGAGCGGCTGTTACGGTTGCCCTTCGGTGTCGATGATTTTTTTGCGGTGTTGCGGGCCAGTTGGGATCCGGAATACCTGACCTTCGCGCTCTTGGGCACAGTCACCCTCCAAGCCCTGCTCCGGAATCGCGATCATCCCCCCATCGCGGTGAGTCGTTCGATTCTGTTGACGGGCTTTACGCTGGCGGAAACGCCGCCGTTAATTCAGGGGTTGATTACCCAAGTGCCCGACCCAACGATGATGATGGCGTTGATCCTGGAATGGACGGGGGGACAGCCTTTTTTGACTCAAAAAGTTTGTCGGTTGGTGGTGATGGAGCCGGATTGCCCCCTGCCTAGTTGTGAGGCCCTATGGTTGGGCCATTTGATTCATCATCGCCTGTTGCACCATTGGGAAGTTCAGGATGAGCCGGCCCATTTAACATTGATTCGCGATCGCCTTCGAGACCCTGCCCGCCTGCCTGTGCTCAAACTCTACCAAACGCTGCTCCATGGGGGGGCGATCGCCCTGGATACCGACCCCGCCCCCATCGAGCTTTATCTCACCGGCTTGATTCCCCATCCTGGTCAGGGGATGCGGGTCTATAACCGCATCTATCAAGAGGCGTTCCACAGTTTATGGGTGCAACGGGCGATCGTCAGCGTCCAGCCGGATTTTGGGGAATTAGTCGCCGCCCAGGAGCAGAAATTGTTAGCCCTCTTGGGCAATGTTGATCGCCGCGATTATGATGATTTACTCTCTTCAATTCTCGGCACATTAACCCTCAAATTGGGGGAGTTCTTGGCTGCCGATCATGTCAATTTATTTTTCATTGACCCCACTACGCAAGAACTGTGGTCAATTCTCACCTGCTCCACCGCCAGCCACCACACCAAAATTCAAATTTTTGCCCAGGGGGCGACGACGGATCGGGTGGCCATTTATAAAAAGGCGGTGAATGTCTCGAAGGTGACGGTGCATGATTGGCAGGCGATCGTCGCCGATGCTCAGGGCCAAGATACGACGTTTCGCAATGAGTTGACATTGCCCCTTTGTAATCCTCAAGATGAGGTGGTGGCCTTTTTGCAACTGGTGAATAAGCTGAAAATTCCCAATTGCCCCGCCTTGCCGTTGGTGGAGCGTATTGATTTAGCGGGCTTTACGGAAGGCGATCGCCGCAGGTTGGTGGCCTATGCCCCGGCCCTCCAACGGGTCTTAAGCCGCTGCCAAGATTATTACCACCTCACCCAACGGTTGCAAACCTCCGAAGCCCTCACGGAAGCAACAAGGGCGATCGCCCACAGCGACCTCGATGCGAAGGCAATTATCCGCCGGGTGATGACCGCCGCCAAACAACTAATGAACGCCGATCGCAGCACCCTCTGGCTCTTGGATGATCTCCATGATCAACTGTGGACGGTGATCCCCTTTGAGGATGGCACCATGGGGGAAATTCGCATCGCGGTGGGCCAAGGGTTTGCCGGTCAAGTGGCGGCCACTGGGGAACCCCTGAATATTCCCTACGATATCTACAATCATCCCGATTCCCTCACCGCCCAACAAACCGATCAACAAACCGGCTACCGCACCTGTAGCCTGTTGTGTATGCCGGTGTGGAGTCCCAACGGCGATTTATTGGGGGTGACACAATTGGTGAACAAGCGGGGATCTAACCAAGCCGATACCTATCACCCCTCGGATTGGCCCACCGCTCCCCCCTGTTTCCATGCCAGTTTTGATGCCAATAGCCAGCAGTATATGAAGATTTTCAATGCTCAGGTGGGGATGGCTTTGCACAATGCGCGGGAGTTGGCGGCTTTTAAGGAGCAGGCCACGGCCCAATCCGGCAATATGGTGACCCAAACCCTCGGTGTGTTGAATCAGGTCATGGATGGCCAGGGGTTTGATGAAATTCTCGATACAACGCTGCGATCGATTACGCTGCGCACGGGGCGATCGCTCCATGCCGATCGCACGACGATTTTTCTCCTCGATGAAGAGCGCCAGGAATTTTGGTCGATGATTGCCCAAGGGCAAGCGGGGGAGCTTTTAGAGCTACGGATTCCCGCCCATCAGGGTTTTGTTGGGGAAGTCGCCCGCACGGGTGAGGTGATCAATCTGCCCTACGATGTCTACGATGATCCCCGCTCCTCCGTCTCCCAAAGCCAAGACCTTAAAAACCACTATCGCACCTATACGCTAATTGCCTTTCCCCTGCGGGATGATCAAGGCCAACTGATCGCCGTTGTCCAATGTCTCAATAAACTCAAACCCGCCGCCCATCCCGCCACCCCCCTCGCCGAACGCATCGATCCCCAAGGCTTTACCACCACCGATGAACAACGCTTTGCCGAAAATGCGCCCCTGATTCGGATGATCCTCGATAGCTTCCGGGCTTACCATCGCACCGCCCAAAGCCAACGGGTAGCGGCGGCTCTCATGGCGGTGATGCACCAAATGAGTCAGCACCCTTGTCCGTTGGATGTGGTGTTGGAACAAGTGATGGAAGCGGCGAAGAATTTAATGCACGCCGATCGCAGCACCCTCTGGTTAATGGATCGCGATCGCGGCGAACTCTGGACGCGGATGGCCGATTTCAAGGGCGAGTATCGCGAACTGCGGTTAAAAATTGGCCAGGGCTATGCGGGACAGGTGGCGGCAACGGCGGTTCCCATCAATGTGCCCTACGATCTTTATCAGCATTCCCAATCCGCCACGGCAAAAATGATCGATGCCAAAACCGGCTATCGCACCTTTAGCCTCCTCTGTTTGCCGGTGTGGAATCTCCAAGGGGAACTCTTGGGGGTAACGCAGTTGGTGAATAAAATTCGACCCCAGGCTCATCACTTAGAGACAACGGACGAGATTCCCGCCTATCTCCAAACCGGGTTTGATGCCAGTGATCAACGGTATATGCAGGTGTTTAACCGTCAGGTGGGGATCATTTTGGACAATCACCAGCAGGGGGGGGTGCTGCCCCTGATCGGTCAGGAGCCAGGGTAGGCAATCGCCTGGTTGCGTCCCTGGGATTTAGCCATATACAAAGCCTGATCCGCTTGGCTAATTAACTGATCGGGGTCACTATCTGCCGTGGGGTGAAGGGTGGCAATGCCTAAACTGACCGTGACGTTGGTGTGAATCGTCGAATAGGCGTGGGGAATTTGGGCGCGGGCCACATGGGATTGAATGCCTTGGGCAATCCCCTGGGCTTGGGCAGGTTCCGTTTCCGGCAAGACAATGGCGAACTCTTCCCCCCCGTAGCGGGCGAGGAGGGAATGGGGTGGGGCGAGGACATCCAGGGCATTTTGGATTGCCTGAACCAAAATTTGCAGACAGCGATCGCCCTCCAAATGGCCGTAGTGATCGTTAAAGGGCTTAAAAAAATCCACATCACAGAGAATCAAAGAAATCATCCCCTGGGCCTGGCACAACTGCCACCAACGCAGCAAGTAATCATCAAAATGCCGCCGGTTCGATGTGCCGGTTAAGCCATCTTGATTGGCCAAAGCCTGGAGCTTTTCATTGGCCGCTTGGAGGGCCGCCTCTGCCTTAGCCCGTTCCTGAATTTCGAGGTGAAGCTGGGTATTGCGGGCTTGGAGTTGCTTTTGGAGCAGGCAGATCTTCAGTTGATTTTGTACCCTTGCCAAAACCTCAGCCCATTGAAAGGGCTTGGTAATATAGTCCACCCCCCCCACCTCAAAGGCTTTGACCTTATCCCCCACCTCGTTAAAAGCACTGATGAAAATCACCGGCACTGCTGCGGTGTGGGGATCTGCCTTGAGGGCTTCACAGACATCATAGCCACTCAGTTTAGGCATGCTAATGTCCAGCAAAATCAAATCTGGAACCGCCGAGCGGGCTGCCCGTAAGCCAATCTCACCATTAATCACACCGCGCACCTCATAGCCATGGTTGGTTAACAACGTAGACAGGAGGCGGACATTGTTGGGGGTATCATCGATGATGAGGATATCGCCCTTCGAGGGTTCTGTTGTTTGGCTCATGGTCAATCAGCAGGCAATTATGGGTTAACAATGCCACATCAGCGCCATTATCTCATGATTTCAGGTTGACCACCCCCTACCTTGGCAATGGCGGGGCATTTCCCGCTAAACCGCTGTTTTTTTCTTGCGGGCGGCCTCTTTTTCCTTCTGCTTGGCCCGCTTCGCTTCCCGTTTGGCGGCATCCGCCTCGGCTTGCTGACGGGCTTTGGCCTTGGCTTCGGTTTCTGCGAGTTTATCCAGATAGTAATGATAATCGCCGTTATAGACGACCAAATCCCCATCCCGGACTTCGACAATTTTCGTTGCCACCTGGGAAATAAAATAACGGTCGTGGGAGACGATTAACACCGTGCCGTCGTAGTCTTTGAGGGCCGATTCCAACATTTCTTTGGCGGGAATATCGAGGTGGTTTGTGGGTTCATCGAGGACTAAAGCGTTGGCGGGACGCAGGAGCATTTTCGCCAGGGCTAACCGTGCTTTTTCGCCGCCACTTAACGCCGCCACGGGTTTATACACCATTTCGCCACTGAAGAGAAATCGCCCTAACAGGGTGCGAACTTCTTCGTTTTTCCAATCGGGGACTTCATCGTGGATTGTGTCGAGGACGGTTTTTTCGAGATCGAGGGCTTCGGCTTGGTTTTGCTCAAAGTAACCGGGGATGATGTTGTGGGGGCCAAAGCCAGCGGAACCATCTTCGGGGGCTTCTAGACCGACGATCATCCGTAACAGGGTGGATTTGCCGCAGCCGTTGGGGCCGAGGAAGGCGATGCGATCGCCTCGCTCAATCAATAAGTTTGCCCCCAAAAATAGCATCTTCTCCCCATAGCTATGGGAGAGGTCTTCGATTTGCACCACTTCCCGGCCGCTGCGGGGGGCGGAGGGGAACGTGAATTTTAAGGTGCGGAGATTGGCAACGGGGGCATCGATGCGCTCAATTTTGTCCAATTGTTTTTCGCGACTTTTTGCCTGGGTGCTGCGGGTGGCACTGGCCCGGAATCGTTCGACAAATTCCTGTTGTTTGGCGATTTCCTTTTGTTGCCGTTCGTAGGTGCTTTGTTGGGCGATTTGGCTTTCGGCTTTTTGGGCGAGGTAGGCGGAATAGTTGCCGAGATAAGTGGTGGAAACGCCTCGCTCGGTTTCGACGATTTGGGTACAGAGGCGATCGAGAAATTCCCGGTCATGGGAAATCACCACCATCGGCGTTTTGAGGTCTTTTAAATAGCCTTCGAGCCATTCAATGGTTTCTAAATCCAGGTGGTTGGTCGGCTCGTCGAGGAGGAGCAGATCCGGGTCTTGGAGCATGATTTTTGCCAAACTGAGGCGCATTTGCCAACCGCCGCTAAAGGTGCAAACGAGGCGATCGCCATCATCCGGCTCAAACCCCATTTCCGGCAAAATCTTTTCAATCTCAGCATCCAAGCCATAGCCATTGAGGGCTTCAAACCGCCGTTGCAGTTTGTCCATTTTATGGAGGAGCGTATCCAGTTCTTCCGGATCTGCCGCTTCCATGGCGTGGGTGACGGCCATTAGCTCGCTGTGGGTGCTGTTGGCGGCAGCAAATACCGTCCAAAGTTCCTCCCTAACGGTGCGACTGGGATCAACGTCAAATTCTTGGGTGAGGTAGCCAATTTTGAGGTCATTGGGGCGAATCACTTGGCCCGTCGTGGGTTCAACATGACCCATGATGATCTGCATTTGGGTGGATTTGCCCGCGCCATTCACCCCCACCAGGCCGATGCGATCGCTATTCTTCACTTCCCAAGTGACATCCTTGAGGACTTCTCCGGTGGGGTAAATTTTACTAATATGTTCTAGGCGCAGCATTTTTCCTTTCCCATTCCTGGCTCATCCCTTGTAGTTTAACAATGCTTAACACAAACTTCTAGGGGGGCGTGGGAAGTGGGAAGAGGTGGGGAAGCGACGGGCAGGGGGGGGTTGCTTCAATTAGCCTTGCGCGGGGTGATTATTCCCAGTCTGGAGTGAGAACGGTTAAAATCGCAATACAACTCTGATCCCATCGCTATCTTATCCCGATTTCTCTTGATCTGGGCGCGATTTCTCTGGGTATGTAGAGATGGCTGACCTACTTTTTTCTCTATGGGTATTCTGAAACTCTGGGAAACGCGCACCCAATTCTGGCGACTGCGGCAAAAAATGACCCTCGGCTATGTCATGGCGATCGCCCTTGGTTTAGGGGTTTCGAGCCTGGGTTTAATGGTGCTGAGTTACTACCAAGGTCGCACCCTCGAACGTTTAGGGGCGGCGAATCGTCAGGCCTATCTACTGTTCCAATTCCGGGAAGAAATGAGCAGTAGTCAGATGGCGGGGTTGCAGTTGGAAACGGCCCTGACTCGGCCGGAGCGGTTGCTCGTGTTGCGTAGCCGTGTGTTCACCAATATTGAGCGATCGCAAGCCACCATTACAGAATTACGCCAATTTATTGAGGCCAATCCCCGCTGGTTAGCCACAGACCCCCAACGCTACGGCATTTTACTCAATGACTATCAGCAGGTGGTGGATTTTTACAGCAATGCCATTGAGGAGATTTTCCCCCCCCACCAAACCCGGTTTTCCCCCGCAGAACGGGAAGAACTGATTCTGGCTTTGCGGCAACTGCCGAATTTAGCCCAAATGCAGGCCTTAGAAGGAGCCAACTGGCGATTGGATGAGGTGACGCTCACGGCGCAGGCTCAAACTGTGGCGGCGGAGATTGCCATTGAACGGATGCAAATCCTCGAAAAGGTGCTGATGGTTGTGATTAGTTTGGGGTCAGGGGCGATCGCCGGGGGCTTAATTTGGCAAATGACCAAGGCCATCCTTTTCCCCCTCGAATCCCTCACCCAAACCGCCCAACAAATCACCGTCGCCCACGACTACAGCCTCCGCGCCCCCATCCAAACCCACGATGAGATCGGCATGCTGGCCAAATCCTTTAATCGCTTAATTGGCGAAATTGATGAGCAAACCCAGCAGTTAATCGCCGCCAAGGAAGCAGCGGAAATGGCCAACCAGGCTAAAAGTACATTTTTGGCGACGATGAGCCACGAACTGCGCACGCCCCTCAATGCCATTAGCGGCTTCGCTCAACTGTTGGCCACAGAACTCGATTCCCCCCATCACCAAGAACAGATCCACACCATCCAACGCAGTAGCCAACACCTCCTGACGCTGATCAATGACATTCTCGACCTGAGCCGGATCGAAAATGGCAAACTGGAACGCACCGACCAAGAGGTGAATCTGTGGGAACTGTGGAAAATGATGGAGGGGATGTTTCAGTTTCGGGCTGAACAGCAGGGCCTCAGCTTTGCGATCGACATTGCCCCCAATGTGCCCCAGACGATCAACAGCGATCCCACCCGTTTACGGCAAATTTTGATCAATCTCTTGAGCAATGCCATCAAGTTTACGGAGGTGGGCGGGATTACGCTGGCGGTTCGCTATCAGGAGGCCGAACTCCAAGGGGAACTGATCCTCACGGTGACGGATACCGGCCCTGGCATCGACCCAGCGGAAATTTCACTCCTTTTCACCCCCTTTACCCAAACCACAACCGGCCGCCGCTCCCAACAGGGGGCGGGCTTAGGCCTTGCCCTCTGTCGCCAATTTGCGGAACTGTTGGGGGGAACAATTCGGGTTGAAAGTCATCTGGCCGTGGGCACGGTGTTTACGGTGCAATTGCCCTGTGAGGCGATCGCCTCCTCCTCTTCCCTCATGTTCATCAGTGAAGCCCATACCGACAACCCCCTAGAGATCGATCTAGATGATGTCCATAGCTTCCCGCCAGAGTGGTTGGCGGAACTGTACCAATACGCCATTTGTGCCGATTTTCAAGCCATTACCCATCTTCTCGATGCAGCGGAAAACAATTCTCACCTTTCTGAAGCGCAGAAAACTATCATAGGACTAATGCGACAATGGATAACGGATTATCGTTTTGACCAAATCACTGATCTACTCCGGCTTTCAGAAGCGCCTCAGGAGGTTTCCTGAGGGGATGGGCGATTGCAGCAAGGCGAGTGATCCAGTCCATCGGTGGTTTCACAAAAAATAGGCATGGGGCAACCAGATCTACAAAAAAATATCATTATTGTTGACGACACACCGGCTAACCTGCGTTTGCTCTCTGCCATGCTTGGTGAACAGGGGTATCGAGTTCGCAGTGTCACCAATGGCGCGATGGCGATCAATGCGGCTCAGGCCAAGCCCCCGGATTTGATTTTGCTGGATATCAATATGCCGAAAATGAACGGCTATGAGGTCTGTCGCCGCTTGAAGGCTATTGAGGGGACTGCGGATATTCCGGTCATTTTTTTGAGTGCGTTGGATGATGTTCAGGACAAAATTACGGCTTTTCAGGCGGGTGGTGTGGATTATGTCACCAAGCCTTTCCATTTTGAAGAGGTATTAGTCCGGGTTCGCAATCAGTTGGCTCTCCGCCAAGCTCAGGCGGAGTTAGCCCAAAAATCAGTCATTTTAGAATCGTTTAGTGATGCGCTGCGGGCCCTCCACCGGCTCACCACGACGGATTATGAGTCATTCCCGGCCCGGTTTCAAGACTACCTAACCACGGGTTGTGGGCTGCTGCAATTATCACGGGGGGGAATTAGTAAGATCCAAGCGGATTATTACACCCTGTTGAAAACTTTCCCGGAGCGGGCAGGGGAGCAGATTGTGCCGGGGGATCTCAGTTTTCCGGTCTCCTTGAGTGAAACCTATTGCTATGGGGTGATTCTGGCTCAGGGGACGGTGAGTTATCCCGACACTACGGTTGTTAACCCAACGGGGGACGCTCCGCCCCGGGATCAATGGCCGTTTCATACCTATCTGGGGACACCGATTTGGGTGAACGGCACGATCTACGGGACGCTTTTTTTTGCCGATGAGGTGGCCCGTGAGCAGCCTTTTGTTACCCATGAGGTGGAGTTGGTGGAGTTAATGGCCCAAAGTTTGGGACGGGCGATCGCCGGCTACCAAAGCAACGAAGACCGCCGCCGCGCTGAGTTGGCCTTTCGTCTTGAAAAGCGGAAGTCTGAAAAATTACTCCTCAATATCCTGCCCCAAAAAATCGCCCGTCGCCTCAAGCGGGCCCAAGAGTCCATCGCCGAGCATTTTCCGATGGTGACGGTGTTGATCATCAATGTCGTGAATTTTAGTGAGTTGGCCCATCCATTATCTGCTACTCAAAGGGTGCAGTTTTTGAATGAATGGTTTGCTTGGCTCGATCAGCGGGTGGAGCGTTTTGGCTTGGAAGCGATTAAATCACGGGGCGATCGCTATTTGGCGGTGGGGGGGGTGCCGGTGGCGCGGGGGGATCATGGGGAGGCGATCGCCGATCTGGCTTTGGTGATTCAGCATGAAATCCGCGATTTTAAGCCGCACTGTTTCGAGCATGTATCAACCCAAGGCCAAATCCAAGTGCAAATGGGAATGCACACGGGGGAGGCGATCGCCGGCATCATCGGCAGCAACGGCTTTCACTATGACATTTGGGGAGAAGCGATTAATACTGCCGCTTGGTTAGAAACAACGGCAGAACCCAATAAAATTCAAGTTTCTGAACAAACCCAAACCCATCTTGCCGAGCAATATCACTTCACCCCCTGCGATCCTATCCCCGGACACAATCTGACCAAAACACCCTATTGGTTAATGGGTAAAAAAGGCATTTGATGCTTCGCGGGCAGAACTTCCCCCATCCTGCCCTCAGCAATCAACGTCGAGAACATCGCCGATCCATCCAGCCCAAGAAGAAGCCCAAGAAAAACGGGGAACGAATATCGTTCCCCGTCGTGGTTATGCATTTATGGTCGGGGGCTAACCCCCATAGACCTATTCAGCAACAGGAGCTTCCTCTACCACAGCCGCATCATCAGCAGCGGGAGCTTCATCCACCACAGCCGCATCATCAGCAGCAGGAGCTTCATCCACCACAGCCGCATCATCAGCGGGAGCCGTGGTATCTTCGCCACCGAAGGAGTTGATCGTGGAGTTGATTTCTTCCACTTCAGTATCCGAGAGGCTATCTAAGCCAGTGAAGGCAGGGCCAACAGCTTCAGATTCTTCTGCGACTTCTTCGACAGATTCAGATTCTTCAGAGACTTCTTCGTCATCATCATCATCGTCATCGTCGCTGTCATCATCATCATCGTCGTCGTCGTCGCTGTCATCATCATCATCGACATCGACATCATCAGCATCGTCATCCGCATCAGGAGCATCCGCTTCACTCACAGCAAGGGTATCGATGAGTTCATAGATGGATGCCGCATCTTCTTCAGACAGTTGACGCACACCAAACAACCCAGGGAACATCCGGCTACAGGG
>JAABSU010000080.1 GCA_011390265.1 Spirulina sp. | reverse complement strand
CGTGCCGAGGCGTTTTTCTAAAATCGGGGTGTAGCCGGTTTTCAGCGTCGGTTTAAACACGAAATATTCATCGGGGTTTACGGCCCCTTGAACGACGTTTTCCCCTAAACCATAGGCAGCGGTAATCAAAGCCGCATTTTTAAACCCGGTTTCGGTGTCAATGGAGAACATCACGCCGGAGGTGGCTAAATCGGAGCGCACCATCTTTTGTACCCCAACGGAAAGGGCGACGGTGAAGTGATCAAAACCGTTGTGTTGACGATAGGAAATGGCGCGATCGGTAAACAGGGAGGCAAAGCATTTATGGCAAGCTTCTAAGACCCCTTTCACTCCTTGCACGTTGAGATAAGTTTCCTGTTGACCGGCGAAACTGGCTTCGGGTAAGTCCTCAGCTGTGGCGCTGGAGCGGACGGCTACGTCAGTATCTTGGGTTTGGGTGTCGCAGATATCGCGAAATTCGGGATCGAGGCGATCGCTCAGGGAAGAACTGCAACTATAGCGTTGGCAGAGTTTTTTATAGGCGAGGGCGATCGCATCTTGTAAATCTTGGGGGAACGGCGTATGGAGAATCAAGGCCCGGGCTTGTTTGCCCCGCTCTTGGAGATTGTAGACATCGTTAACATCCAGGTCAGAAAACAACCGTTGCAACTGGGCTTCTAACCCCGCCTGTTTAATGTAGTAGCGATAGGCATAGGCAGTGGTAGCAAACCCACCGGGAACGTTAACCCCTTGGATCTGCAACTGTTGGATCATTTCCCCCAACGAGGAGTTTTTACCCCCCACTAAGCCCACATCTTCGCTGCGGACTTCATCAAACCAGAGGATAAAGGCTTGATCGCGAGCAACGGCGGTGGTTGAGTCGTAAGCAGTGTGTACCATAACGTCTCCTAACTAAAAAACAGTAAATAAAGCAAATTAACAACAGCGATCATGCAGATTAAACTTCCCTTCATTGCAGCCGGGCTAAACCACAACCCAACCATCACAATGAGGGCAATCCCTGAGGTAATCCTCAGCAAGAACAAGCGGAACAAATTAAGGGAGAGAACGACAAAATTAATGGCAAGTGCGATGTCTGTAAACCCTGAGGCGATGGGATACTCAAATCCGGTGAACTTGGGTAATCAGACTCAGTAATTATCACTAAAACACCACAACAAGCTGCCCTTTAATACTCCTGATCATGGATGAACAGCGGGTCAGCTAACGGTCAGCGGCAAGGGAATTTGTTTAGGTCTGTCACTGGGTGCTATCTGGCCACAACTTCAGTTTAAAACCTTGCTTCCCCCTCGGCAGCCTTTGCTTTGGAATTCGTTACGTTTGATACAGACAAGCCGCGAGATTTAGGAAGGGAGGCGATCGCCCATCGGAAGCTTGCGATAATACTGGGGATGATAAAGACTGCTGGCATTGAGGGGGGCATAGTTTTTGGCATCATTGGCCACCACCCCTAGCACAGTTGTACCAGATATCTTCAGGGTTTCGAGAACCTGGGCCAAGAAGGGGCGATTGGTTTTTTCCAAACGCACCACCAAAATAATCCCATCGGAATGGGCCGCCAACAGTTGGGCATCGGACAACCCCAGCAAGGGCGGCGTATTGTAAAACACCACATCAAAAACATCGTGCAATCCCTCCATCACCCGCTGCATCGTCGGATTAGACAGGGTTTTAATCGGATCACGGGTATAGGTTCCCCCACTGAGGAAAAAGAGATTTTCCACCCCTGGACAGGGTTGAATCACTTCTTCAAAGGGCAAATCGCGATTAATATGATCCGTTAAGCCAAGGCGATTGTGACAGCCCAAACGGTGATGGAGTTGGGGATTGCGCAAATCCGCATCCACCAACAGCACCCGCTTGCCAATGGTGGCCGCCGTCACCGCCAAATGCTGACTCAGGGTGGACTTGCCATCTTCGGGGCTGGTGGAACTGATCACGAGCGATCGCATCGGCATCTGTTTCGATCCCAGCAAATTAATCTGGGTATACAGGGAGCGAAACGCCTCCCGATAGAGAGAAAGCCGCGCCGAATGCGCCCTAAAAAACGGCAGTCGTAGCCGCTGCCATATCCCTAGCCGTAGCGGCGGTGTCAGGGGTAACGGTGTGATCAGCTTGCCCTTGAGCCGGGGAATCACCCCCAACAGCCGCAACTTTGTATCCGCCTTCACCTCTTCCGGCGTGTGATACACCGTATGCAAAATTTCCACGACAAAACCCGCCCCCACCCCCACCAACGCACTGAGCACCCCCACAATCATCACCATCCGCTTCGTATCACTGGGAGCCTGTTGTTGGGGTGAACCATCCTCATTTTGCCAAAGATCCGGGGGGGAAATTAATTCCCAGGGAATATCCTGTTGAGAAGCATCCAACTGTAAATTTTCCCGCTTTGAGAGGAACGTGCGTAAACTTTCCGTTGCCACCGCTAAATTGCGCTGGAGATCATCATACTCCCGCAACACTTGCGGAAAATCCTGCTGCTGACGCTCCAAGACCGTATCCATATTATTGAGATACCGCACCCGCGCTTCTAAATCCTGAATTTGCACCTCCACCGCATCCAATAACGCCAGCGCTTCCTGATCCATCAGTTGCCGAATATTCCTTTGTTTATCCCGAAGCACCGCCATCGGTGGGCTATTTTCCCGAAACTGTGTGGAATCTAACGCTAATTGAGCTTCAAGGTTTTGATATTGGGACACCAAGGGGCCATAGGCCTGTTGGGTGCTGATATCCTTGAGCAAAATCGGGATCGGATTACCCGCAGCTAATTGCGCCTTGAGATTGTCGTAGTTGGCGCGGGTTTGGGCCAGTTCTGCCTCGGTGGCCACCCGTTGCAGCCCTAAATCGCGGCTCTGGGCCGCTAAATCCTTCGCCGTTTCCTCTGGAAAGCTTAATTGATTGCTTTCCCGGAGGAGTTGAATTTCTTTTTCATACTCCCGCACCCGTTTTTGTAATTTCGGCAGTTGGCTTTCTAAGTGATCAATTCCCTGCTCTAAACTGGCCAGCCGCTCCTGTTTGGAATAGCCTAAATAGGCCTCGGCAATCACATCGAGAATATAGATAATTTTGTCAGAATTTTCATCGTGATATTGCACCCGCAGGATTTTAGTCCCTTCTAGCTTGCCATCTTTTTCATAGCTGATCCGCTCCAAAATTAAATTTTGATCTAGATAACTAAACGTGATATCGGGATACTGGGCTTGAATTTTCTCCACAATCGGATTCATGATTTTTGGACTTTTTAACACCCGCACCTGGGTTTCATAGTCCGTGAGATCGGCATAGCCCATGCCCACTTTAGAAATTTCCGTGGCGGAGGTGGGAAGGTTGCCGCTTTGGGCAGAGAGGGAAAGGCGGGCTAACCGTCCTTCGGCGGTGATCGGTTCAACCAAAACATCAAAGGAGCCGGTATAGGTGGCCACATCATCCCGAGTTTTGAGGACGATCGCCCCCCCCGCCGTTCCCAACAAACAGCCCGCCACCGCCACCATAATCCACAACCGCCGCCGGAACACCGCAAACAACCAACCGAGGTTGATCGTTTGCCCCTCCTCAACTTGGGCGAGTAAATCTTCCGAGGAGAGGCCGTAGTCGGAGCCTTTGGAGCGACGGGAGGAAAGGTTACGGGGCATGGTAGGAGCTAGCGGCGCACCGCAGATGAAATAGTGGGTAGAAGCCTATTCGGAGTCGTTGGAAAGGTTGATAATTCCTAATAAATCCAAGATACCGAAGATGCGAGCGGGGATTGAAAAGAGGGCGAGAGCGCCGGCAGCGGGGTTGAACGTGGTGGCGAGGCGATCGGAGAGTTGGGCGTTGCGATTGCGGTTAATCACGAGGATATCGTTATCCCGCAGGATCGGGTTGCCGGTTTCGTTCACCCCCTGGGCTAAATCGACGGGGACGGGGCGGCTGGTGACGGTGCCATCGGCGTTGAGGCGGATCAGTTGTAAAAATTCCCGATGGGCGCGATCGCGATTAAATCCTCCGGCAATCATCAAGGCCTGATTCAGCGTTGTATTGGGGGGAACGGCAAACTGGCCAGGATTCCCCACCTCCCCCACCACACTGACGCTGATCGTGTTGGGGGCGAATTGCGCGGTGGCAATTTGGGTGAGATCGGCGGTGGAGGGGTTGGCGGCGGGGAGCACAATAATGCTATCCCCTTCCTGGAGCACCGTATCCTGAGCCACATCCCCCTCTTGGAGCAACGCCCACAGATCGAGGGTAAACCGTTGCTCGCTGCCCCCTTGGGTGAGGCGGCGGATCTGGATTTGGCGGAGATCGGCGGTGGGTTTGATGCCGCCGGCCTGTTGGAGGGCGCTGGTGAGGGTGGGTAGCCCCCCAGTGAGGCCCGTGGCTCCGCCGCCGACGGTGGCTGTGCCGATGATGTTATAGGAACCGGGCCGCTGCACTTCCCCGACGACGGAAACGGTGCGGCCGGTGTTGACATCGGCGGCAAAGTCCAACAGAGCCAATTGCCGCAGTTGGTTTAAATCGGCGGTGGTGGTGGCGGGGACAAAGATCGTATCCCCATCCCGGAGGCTAAGGTCGAGGGTGCGATCGCCCCTTTGGATTAACTCCTGCAAATTCACCGTAAACACCAAATCCCCCCCCTGCTCAGGGCGACGACGGCGACGGATCTGGACTTGGGTAATGTCGGCGGTGAGGGTAATGCCGCCAGCGGTTTTGAGGGCGGCCCCCAACGTGGGGTACTGTACCCCTGGGCTATCCCCCGCCCCGCCGATCAGGTTCACGGTAAATGTGCCAGGGTTTTTCACCTCCCCCCCCACCACGACATTCAGGGGCCGAGCATTGATCAGGCGAATCGTGATCAGGGGCCGTTTGAGAAATTGATTATAGGCTTGGGAAATCCGTTCAGCGGCTTGGCTAATCGTCAACCCCGCCACGGAGATCCCCCCCACCAAGGGCAGAGAAAGTACGCCATCAATGGGGACTTGGTAGGTGCCGCTATATTGGGGCACTTCAAAGACATCGATACTGAGGCGATCGCCCCCCCCTAATAGATAATCACTCACCGGGGGATCCGGAAGAGGTGTTAACCGAGGGGGAAGCTCAGAAGAGGGGAATAAAATACCCTCCGGTTCTGACCAGGGTTCTGTTTGGGCCAAGCCAGCACTGGCCAGCGTTAGCGGGATCATCACTGCCAGTAGCCCCACCGCAGGGAGGTTGAGGGTAGATTGAAGTATGGACATTTTTTCCCAGGGCTTGAGCACCATCCACCCAAAATAAACGGCAAGTCTGGGATTTATCTAAAATGGATGGGCGATAATCATCGAGTCTTTCGCCATCTTAACCTAAAGTTTTTTAAAGTTTTTCTCCTTACATGTTGCTTGTAGATTTGCTCAATCGAAGTCCGGGGGTCATCGATCCAGAGGCTAGCTTAACGGCAGCAATGCAGGAACTTCACCATCGGCAACTCCCCCTCCTCTGGGTCTGTGGGGGAGAGGGTCAACTGCTGGGAGTCCTCTCACCGTCGGTAATTCTAGCCCAGGTGTTGGCTCACCCCTCCGCTTTCAATGGTGATGGCCTCACCGTTGGCGAAACGATGCTGTCTCCTCCTCCCTCCGTCACCCTAGCGGCTCTGAGGGAGGGCCAAGACCTCCAGGCTTGGTTTGCGGCCCAAGGGTTGCCCCTGCTGCCAGTGGTGGAGGAGGGGGGGAAATTGGTGGGGGCGATCGCCCAAACCGACTACGCCGCCGCCCAATTAGAGGCAGAAAAAGCAGCCCGCCAAGGGAGCGAAGCACGATGGCAAGCCCTACTCCAAGCCATTCCAGATCTCATGATTCGCTACGATCGCAATGGCACATATTTAGAAATGCTTTCCGGCGGCAATGTGCAATTACTCCATGGTTTTCCAGAGCATCCCGGCGCTAATCTTTGGGAAATCCTGCCCCTGGATTTAGCCCGTCAACGCTTGAGCTACATCCATCGAGCCTTAGACAGTGGAAAAATGCAAGTCTATGAGTATGAAATCGAGATTAAGCCGGGGGAATGGCACTATGAAGAAGCCCGGATTACCGTATGTGGCCCTGATCAGGTGATCATGATTATTCGCGATATTACTCAGCGAGTAGAAACCCAGTTACAACTGGCTAAAGAAAAGGCCTTGATGCAATGTTTAATTGATTCGATCCCCGACCTAATTTTTTATAAAGATCTAAAGGGCATTTACTGTGGTTGCAATCAGGCCTATGCCATGGCATTGGGCAAAAGCAAGCTAGAAATTATCGGCAAAACTGATTTTGATCTGTTTCCTGAAGCGTTGGCCCAAAATCATCGCGATCGCGATCTCCATGTCCTCACCGAGCAAACCGCCTGCCGCCATGAAAAATGGGCAAACTTTGCCGCTGGCTGTCAACGGCTTTTAGAAATCGAAAAAACCCCCTTTGTGGATGCTCAAGGGGCGATCCTCGGTATCATCGGCGTGGGGCGGGATATCACGAGCCGACAGCAGGCCACCGAAGACCTCTTAAATACCCTCACCAAGGAGAAAGAACTCCTGGATCTCAAAAGCGACTTTATCACCATCGCCTCCCATGAATTTCGCACCCCTCTCACGGTGATTATCGCTGCGGCGAAGTTAATGCGCCATTGTTTAGATCGCTTTAGCCCCAGCCAACAGGCGGAACAATTAGACCGCATTTTACGCAGTAGCGATCGCATTTTGGCCCTCCTAGAGGATATTTTAGTCCTCAATCAAGCCGATGCAGACAGGCTCAATTTTATCCCCGCTTCCCTGAACCTTGAACAGTTTTGCCGAGAGGTTTATCAAGAAATTACCACCGCCGAAGTCAAGCCAATCACGGTACAGTTTCACTACATTGGCCCCCCAGATTGTCCCGTTACCCTTGATGACAAACTGCTCCGTTATATTCTCACCAACTTGCTCAACAATGCGATCAAGTATACCCCCCATCAGGCTCCTATTGAATTCATCGTGACCGTGGGTCAACACTACATTCAATTCACGATCACGGATCAAGGCATTGGCATTCCCGCCGATGCCCTTGCCTATGTGTTTCAACCCTTTTACCGCGCTAAAAATGTGGGGAATGTGCCGGGCACGGGTTTGGGGCTGGCGATCGTTAAGCGGGCGGTGGATCTTCACGATGGCACCATTGACTGCCGCAGCCAATTGGGTCAAGGGACGACCTTTACCATTCGTTTACCCCGCTTGATTTTGTTGGAATCTGCGAAAAAGAAGCCCTAACTCCACCAAAGCCATGAGCGATCGCCCAGCGGTCTTGTGGAATTAGGACTCCTTCCTTAAGTCCACCCGTAACGGGTTAAACCTTGAGCCTAGGCGTTGGGGCCGATGGGCACATTCAGTTTCCGGTAGGGAACAGCGTTGATATCGATGGAAGCAGTGGAAACCCGGGGGCTGCTGCTGCCTTTGGCACTGCTCAAGCTACGAGCGGCGCTCAAGAAGTTGGTAGGATCCCCCGCTTTGGCTTGTTTTTCCTGAGGCACAAACCGACGGACAGAGTTCTGCCAAACGATTTGCGGGAAGCCAAACACCAAACGATAGTAAGCATCGTAACGGGGAGACTTGAGGTTAAAGGGCATTTCCCCTTGATCCCGGCTGGGCAGACTGCGGCGGCGTTGGTAGGGCACGATGCTGTCGCCGAAGGTGCTCAGGTATTCTTCGGAGTTGAGTAACTCATCGATGAACCCTTGAGTTCCTTTGGTGGCAACGGTGATCGACCAAGCGATTTTTTCCCGCTCGCTGTAGACATCGCGGCCTAAAACGCGCTGAACGGTTTGCTCAACAAAACGGTAGTTGCTGTTGAGGTCGTAGAAGCTGCGCTTATAGCGATCCGAGAGCACTAAGCCCCGGATAAACTGGCGGACGCTGATTTGACCGTTGCGCAGTTGAGACTCTAGCACGGCTTCGCGGTCTGCTTTGAAGGCATGGAAGAAGATCTGGCGATAGGCCGCCCAGATCAGGTTATCCATGTCGTCGTTAGACAGGACGCTATCCGTGGAAAAAATGATCGAGTCTTCGTCCGTGCCCACTCCGTAGCCAGCAACACGGCTGTTTTGACTACTTGGCGCGTAGTTTAAAAGAGGAAGAGCCAATGTGAAACCTCCGTATTTCTTACAATTTTTTACAAAGTTTAACCCCTATCATAGAGGAGAGGGGAACGAAGCGCAGAAAAATCTTATCAATTCTTAGAAAATGTTGTGGCCCCTAGGGTTCCAGGGCTTACGGGGCCTGGGGAGATGGCCCTTGAGGACGAGCAGGGAGGGGCGATCGCCTCCCTGATCCGATCCCCAAAATGTTCATCGAAATCATGGCATTTTGTGAATTTTTGTTAATACCTATTCATTTTTGAACCGGAATATGAAACGTTCTTTTACCCCAAACCACCCCTTAAACAAGCTTTGGTAATCCCTGATACGGCACATCCCCAAGGGGGGGCATAGGATACCCCCAGACTCGTTAATACCAATACAGTCTCTAGGGTTCCGGTTTTGGCGCAGGCTGAAATGACTGGTCCAAGAGAGACAGGCTATCTGTGCAATGGATAGCTCCACGGCGGGATAAAAGCCCGGGAGATTTAGCGTAATTCACCCCTGTTGAGAATTACCAACTCTTCCGGGTGTTTTGCGTGCCCTGCTGTCATCAATCCAGAAATCACCATGACTGAATCTGCTTTTCAACCCCCCAACGGCGAAAGCGAAGCCCAACAAGCCCTAGATCTGGAGCAACGCTTACCCCTCACCGGCTGGCAACAGGAGGTTGACCAAGGCCTAGCCTATGGCCTAGAGGCTGCCGAATCCATTCAAGACCGCACCATTCCCACCTTTTCCCGAGGCGAACTCCCCCACTACGCCGGGATTAATACGTTTATGAAGGCCCCCTATGTGGAGGATGCCCGCAAAATTGGTGATTATGATGTGGCGATCGTCGGTGTGCCCCACGATTCCGGCACCACCTACCGCCCCGGCACCCGCTTTGGCCCCCAAGGCATCCGCCGCATTTCCGCCCTTTACACCCCCTACAACTTTGAAATGGGCGTGGATCTCCGGGAGCAAATCACCCTAGGGGATGTGGGGGATATCTTTACGATCCCCGCCAATAACGAGAAATCCTTTGATCAAATCTCCAAAGGCATCGCCCATATTTTCAGTTCCGGCGCATTCCCGATCATTTTAGGGGGGGATCATTCCATTGGTTTTCCGACGGTGCGGGGGATTTGTCGCCATTTGGGGGATAAAAAAGTCGGGATTATCCATTTCGATCGCCACGTTGATACCCAAGAAACCGACCTCGACGAACGGATGCACACCTGCCCCTGGTTCCACGCCACGAATATGGCCAACGCTCCGGCGAAAAACCTGGTGCAGTTGGGGATCGGCGGCTGGCAAGTGCCGCGCCAAGGGGTGAAGGTCTGCCGGGAACGGGCTACGAATATTCTCACCGTTACCGATATCACCGAAATGGGCCTCGATGCCGCCGCAGACTTTGCCATTGAGCGGGCCACCGATGGCACCGATTGCGTGTGGATCAGTTTCGATATTGATTGCATTGATGCGGGGTTTGTCCCCGGTACGGGCTGGCCGGAACCCGGCGGTTTAATGCCCCGGGAAGCCCTCTATTTATTGAAGCGGATTGTGCGGGAAACCCCCGTTTGTGGCATGGAAGTGGTGGAGGTTTCGCCCCCCTACGATGTTAGTGATATGACTTCGCTGATGGCGACGCGGGTAATCTGCGACACGATGGCCCACCTCGTCGTTTCCGGCCAATTGCCCCGCCGGGAAAAACCCAGCTATATCCACCCCACCGCCCAAGTGGTCGATCAACCTTGGCGTTAAACCCCTTACCCCGGAGGCTCAACGATGCACGAAACCGATATGACGAAGGCCCTGATCATGACGGTGCGGGATTGGTACGTCAGCCAACCGGATCCCCCGACGATTGAAGCCATCCATTTAGTTGTGGGTCAGTTTACCTGTGTGGAGCCGGCCGGTTTGGCATTTGCTTTTAAGGCCCAAACCCACAAGACCTTTTTAGAGGGAGTGCCCTTGGTGATCCGGGAAACCCCTTTGATTGCGTTTTGTGGGCCGTGCGATCGCCCCTATCATCCCCAAATCGGTTTGCAATACACCTGCCCCACCTGTGGCGGCGCGATGGAGGATATTCGTTCGGGTCGAGAGTTAAAAATTGAGCGCATTGAGTATTCCCTAGAGGGGGCAAAGGTGTAGGGCAAGAAACTTTAAACTCTTCGCCCTTCGAGCTTAAACCCTCGTTCCCTATTCCCCATTCCCTATTCCCCCACAAAAATCATGCACCAAACCTTTAACGCCGCCTTAGAGTTAAATCTACTCCATGCCAATCAGGAAGGCGCAGATCATAATCGCGCCCATTTTGATCAGTGGGGGATTCGTTGTTTAAATTTAATGAGTAGCCCAGGGGCGGGAAAAACGGCGTTATTAGAGCGCACCTTAGCGGCATTACAACAAGAACTCAAAATAGTTGTCATTGAAGGGGATATGACGACGGAATTGGATGCCGATCGCCTTCGTCAATACGGTGTACCCGTAATTGCCATTAATACCGGCCGCTCCTGTCATTTAGATTCCCAAATGGTATCGGGGGGCATTCATACCTTGGCACGGGATTATGATCCCCAAAGCGTCGATCTCGTCTTTGTGGAAAATGTCGGTAATTTAGTTTGTCCGGCAGAGTTTGAAGTGGGCGAACACGCCAAAGTGGCCCTGCTCAGTGTCACCGAGGGGGAAGATAAACCCCTGAAATATCCCCTCATGTTTCAGGAAGCAGATTGTCTGCTGATTACCAAAATGGATCTGGCCCCCTATTTAGATCTCGACTTAGCCCAACTGGAAGCCAATGTCCGCCAAATGAATCCCCATGTAACGCTGATTCCGGTATCAGCGAAGACAGGGGCGGGCTTAGATCTGTGGTTGGATTGGGTGCGATCGCAAGTTCAACAGGGGGCGGCCTTAGCAATGGCTTGAGCTTTGATCAACAACACAATTTAGGAGTCATGATCATGACCGATCAGATCTTTTTCTGGGGGATTATTGCCTTTCTCGTTGTGACGCTGGCCATTGGGCTTTGGGCAGCGAAACAAATTAAAGGCGATAGTGTTAATTATTTAGTAGCGGGGCGGGGCTTAGTTCTG
Source organism: Spirulina sp. (assembly GCA_011390265.1). Lineage (GTDB taxonomy): Bacteria > Cyanobacteriota > Cyanobacteriia > Cyanobacteriales > Spirulinaceae > Spirulina. The sequence goes on along the minus strand of JAABSU010000080.1, from coordinate 4,275 downwards.
CCCTTAGCAGCAGCAACATTGATGGCTCAATCGGTGGATTCCAATGCCACCTTAGGCAATACCGATTTAGCAGCAGAATTTGGCTTTTGGGCGGGGGCTTCTTTGCCCTTGGGTTTGGCCCTGTGCCTGTTCATGACGGCGTTATTTTTTGCCAAACCGATGAACCGCATGGGGTTAATTACCCTACCGGATTTTTATCGCGTTAAATATAGCCGCACGACGGAATGGGTCGCCTCAATTATTATGGTGCTCAGTTTTTCCTTTTTATTGGCGGGAAACCTGGTAGCTGGCGGCTTTTTGTTTCAAACTTTTCTCGGCACAACCTATGTGGCCGGGGTGATCCTGATTGCGCTGATTGTTTTGATTTATACCGCCAGTGGGGGCCTGTTTGCGGTGGCCTATACCGATGCAATTCAAGTGGCGATCGCCCTCATCGGTACGCTTCTCCTCTTTGGTTTCCTGGCAATTAATTTTGATTTAGTCATCCCCGAAGGCATGGGGCCTTTTGATTTAGCTCAGTTGGCCGATCCCGCTGCGGGGGCAGCGATTAACTGGGCGACGCTCCTGGCCTTGGGTTTGGGAGATATTGTCGCCATTGACTTCATGGCGCGGGTTTTTGCCGCCGACAGTCCAGAAACGGCTCAACGTGCCTGTTTCATCGGTTCCCTCGGCACAGTGATTATCGGTGTACCCTTCTCAATTTTGGCCCTATCTGCCCCAGACATTCTCGCCCGTGCGGGCATTACCCCCGACGGCCCCCTCCTCTTTGCCCTGATCCAGGGGGTGGTTCCCCCCGCCTTAGGTCTATTGGTGATTGCCGCCATTCTCTCCGCTTCTCTGTCCACCGCCGACGGCGCAATTCTCGGCACGGCTTCGGTGATTGCCCACAATATCATCGGCATTCGCCATGATGACCATAACGGAGCGGGCGATCGCCTCCTGGCCCTAACCCGAATGATGGCGGTGGTAATCACCACGTTGGGGGTCATTTTTGCCGTCCTCGTCCCCCAAACTGGGATTCTATTACTCTTAGCCTTCGATCTAGGGTTTGCCGGTCTGTTGGTTCCCCTCGCGGGGGGAATTTATTGGCCGAAGTCCACCAATGCGGGAGCCTTAGCCTGCATCATCACCGGCACGATCACCCGCCTGACGTTTTTCGTGATGATGCCCACAATGTTCGGCACGGATAACACATTGCTCTACATTCCCAACCCCATTTTTACCCCCGATTTTGATGGGTTTCCCACCTTAATTAGTCCCTTAATTGGTTTGGCGGTATTTGTGGGCGTATCTCTCAAAACCGGAGGCAAAGGAAACAATGGGCCGCTCCAAGCGGTTCGTCAAGATCAGCCCAGCCAGGCAGATTTTTCCTAACTGAATAGGATCCCCCCGGCTACGCCGACCCCCTTAAAAAGGGGGTTAAATGCTCAAAAACCTCCTTTTTGTCCTTTCATACCCACGATCCCCCCAACCCCTAAGCCCCTTCGGGATGCGCCTTCGGCGTAGAAAAAGGGGGTGTACTCTTTCTTGAACCCCCCTTTTTAAGGGGGTGTACTCTTGAACCCCCCTTTTTAAGGGGGGCAGGGGGGATCCTACTTAACATCCAGCAAACCCTGTTCCTTCAACTTAGGATTAAACCGAATCTCCATTGTTACCCCCCGTTGAGCCAAGGTTGCCAGGATTTCCGCTTCGACACGGCGGGCAATTTTTTTCAACAGTTTAGTTTTTCCCAGATCATCAGTTTTGGCTAATTGTTGTTGATCCTCTGGAGTCATCGCCGCCTTAGCATCGATGGGCTGATGCCAGCGATCGCCCTCTGCCCCATTTCCCGGCGGCGTACTACCATTTTCCGCAATCCAGGCGGTGCGAATCTCTTCTAAAATACTGCGGCTAGGGCGACCAATCATAAATCCTTTCAGCCAATGGCATTGCGCCGGGCAACGGACTAAATGTTGGCGCAAACTCAGATAAATATCCCGGGAATAATCCACCAATTGCAGCGTATTCTCAGCATCAAAAATCGCATAAACCCCAATTTTTTGCTGCCACTCATTGGCAATTTCCCCCCCTTCGAGGTAGGGGAGATAGTCAAGGTTTGCAAGGCGGGGAAAGTCAGACATGGCAGCATCGGGAGAAGAATGGGGCCATTATATCGGGCAAGGGCGATCGCCCCCCCTCCCCCTCTCTACTTCCCCCTCCCCACTTTTTGATACAGTTAAAGCCGAATTTACCCCCCCGAAACCCCCATGGAAAACCGCTGGAACCCCGCTGAAGCCGCCCAATATCACACTGATTTAGCCCTGCGCGTCTATAGCTCCCGCCTCTTGGGCCAAGATCCGAGCCTTGTCCTCCATGGGGGGGGGAATACTTCGGTGAAGGTGATGGAGACTAATATTGTCGGGGAGTCGGAAGAAATTCTCTATGTGAAGGGCAGCGGTTGGGATCTGGCCACCATTGAGGCGGCGGGGTTTGCGCCGGTACGGATGGCCCATTTACTCAAATTGGCCAAGCTCGATCGCCTCAGTGATCCCCAAATGGTCAACGAGCTAAAAACCCAAATGACCAACGCCAGCGCCCCCTCCCCCTCGGTGGAAACGATCCTCCATGCGATCCTGCCCTATAAATATGTGGATCACACCCATGCCGATGCGGTGGTGACGGTGACAAATACGGCCAATGGGGCGGAACGGATTAAGGAGATCTATGGCGATCGCCTCGTGATTATCCCCTATGTGATGCCCGGCTTTGACCTGGCCCGCCTCTGTGCCGAAAAATTCACCGCTGAAGCGGGGCCGCAAACGGTGGGCATGGTGTTGATGAATCATGGCATCTTTTCCTTTGGGGCGACGGCTCAGGAATCCTACGATCGCATGATTGAACTGGTGGGGATGGCGGAAACCTACCTCGCCCAACAGGGGGCCATCCAACCCCTCACCCCCGGCACCGCTTCCACCCGCCCCTCTCGTCAGGACTTAGCCCAACTCCGTTACGATCTCTCCCAAACCGCCGGGTTTCCGGTGATCCTCGCTACCCACAGCACCCCGAAAACCCTCGCCTTTGCCCAACGGCCCGACATTGCCACGATCAGCCAACAGGGGCCGGCAACCCCAGATCATGTAATCCGCACGAAACGACTCCCCCTAATCGGCCGCGATCTGGCCAGCTATGCCGCCCAATATCAAGCCTATTTCCAAACCCATGCCCAACCGGGGCTAACGATGCTCGATCCTGCCCCCCGCGTCATCCTTGACCCGGAATGGGGCCTTTGTACGGTGGGGAAATCGGTGCAGGCGGCGGCGATTGTGGCGGATATCTACGACCACACCATTGATGTGATTAGCCAAGCTACCGCGTTGGGGGGTTATCAGGCGTTACCGGCGGCGGATCTGTTTGCGGTGGAATATTGGGATTTGGAGCAGGCGAAGCTGCGGAAAGGGGGCAAGCCGCCGCAGTTTACCGGAGAAATTGCCCTGGTGACGGGGGCCGCATCGGGGATTGGTAAGGCCTGCGCGGACGCATTGCTCAAAAATGGGGCGGCGGTGGTGGGGTTGGATATTGACCCCGCGATTGTCGGTTTATTTGACCGGCCGGATTTTTGCGGCATTCCCTGCGATTTGACCGATGAGGGAGCCATTAGTACCGCCCTAGAAAAGGCAGTGCGTCAGTTTGGCGGTGTGGATATGGTGGTGCTGAATGCGGGAATTTTTCCCCCCAGTCGGGCGATCGCCCATCTCGATCTCGACCATTGGCGTAAGGTGATGGCCATTAATCTTGATGCCAATTTAACGCTGTTGCGAGAACTTTACCCTTGTTTAAAATTGGCTCCCCAAGGGGGCCGGGTGGTGGTGATTGGTTCTAAAAATGTGCCTGCACCGGGGCCGGGGGTGGCGGCCTATTCAGCGGCCAAGGCGGCCTTAACCCAGTTGATGCGGGTGGCGGCGTTGGAATGGGGCCAAGAGGGCATCCGGATTAATGCGGTGCATCCTAACGGTGTGTTTGATACGGGGATTTGGACGGAGGAGGTGCTGCAAGCGCGGGCGGCCCATTATGGTTTGAGCGTGGCGGATTATAAAACGAATAATCTGCTCAAGGTGGAGGTGACGAGCGCAGCGGTGGCGGATCTGGCGATCGCCCTTTGCACTCCCCTATTCGCCTGTACCACCGGAGCGCAAATCCCCATCGATGGGGGCAATGAGCGGGTGATTTAGGTTATTGGGGCGCAAAATTTAAAATTTCGCCCCTACTCCATTTGTAGATCTGAAGCCCGCCAATAGC
>JAABSU010000079.1 GCA_011390265.1 Spirulina sp. | reverse complement strand
CCCACGATCCGGCGGTATTGGCTAATAATTCCTATGCGATCGCCGCCCTCTACCTCGCCTGTGGTATCGATCTCAACCATTCCACGATTTTCATTCAATCCCACGTCCGCGCCCACAGTGAACTGACTTGGCTGCTGAACTGCATCACCCCTTTAAACTGGTTGGAACGAATGATCCAGTTTAAAGAAAAGGCGGTGAAACAGGGGGAAAACGTCAACGTTGGCCTGTTGGATTATCCGGTGCTGATGGCGGCGGATATTTTGCTCTACGATGCCGATCTGGTTCCCGTCGGGGAAGACCAAAAACAGCATATTGAACTCACCCGCGATATTGTCATCCGGGTGAATGATCAGTTTGGCAATGGGGAAAATTCCGTCCTCAAATCGCCCAAACCCCTGATCCGCAAAGATGGGGCGCGGGTGATGAGCCTCAGCGATGGCACGAAAAAAATGTCAAAATCTGACCCTTCGGAATTGAGCCGGATTAGTTTGCTCGACCCCCCGGAGGCGATCGCCAAAAAAATCAAACGCTGCAAAACCGACCCCATCAAGGGGCTAGAATTCGACAACCCTGATCGCCCCGAATGCCACAACCTCCTCACCCTCTATCAACTCCTTTCGGGCCAAAGCCGCGAGGCCGTGGCGGCGGAATGTGCCGAAATGGGTTGGGGGCAATTTAAACCCCTGCTGACGGAAACGGCGATCGCCGCCCTTGCACCGATCCAGGCCAAATATGGGGAAATCATGGGCGATCGCACCGCCCTAGAAACGATCCTGCGGGAAGGCCGCCAAAAAGCCGAAGCCTCCGCCGAAGCCGTCCTCGCCCGTGTTAAAACCGCCCTAGGCTTCTCCACCCCCCTCTAACGCCGCTAAAACATCCTCACAGGTAGCCGTCCAGCCGACAATTCCCCCCTGAGCCGTAATCATTGCCAGAGTCGCGGCGTGAAATTCGGGGAAATAGCTGGCGGTGGCATCGCTGACCAGGAGGCATTCATAGCCGCGATCGTTGGCTTCCCGCATCGTCGTTTGGACACAAACTTCGGTGGTTACGCCCGTGATCAGTAAATGGGTGATGCCCCGTTGTTCCAGTTCATCGCTGAGGTGGGTGTGATAAAAAGCCCCCTTACCCGGTTTAGGGATAATCACCTCCCCCGGTTGGGGCGTGAGGGCGGGAATGATCCCATTACCCGGCTCCCCAGCGATGAGAATTCGCCCCATGGGGCCGCGATCGCCAATGGTTAACGACCCCTTGCCCCGGTTGCGTTTACTGGGGGGACAGTCGGACAAATCAGGGCGGTGGCATTCGAGGGTATGGATCACCGTCAGGCCCAAGGCACGAAATCGGGTGAGCAGTTTTGCCACCGTCGGGACAATGGCCTGAAGGCGACTAACATCATTACCGAGAACCTCCCCAAACCCCCCCGGTTCGAGGAAATCCCGCTGCATATCAATAATCACTAACGCCAGTTGATTGAGGGGGGGAAGAGGGTAGGGATAGGGTTGGGCAGCAATTGCTTCAGCCATCGGATCATCATCCTTCGGGTTGAGGGTGGATGCTCCCTAGTGTACGGAGGATGGCGCGGTTTGGATCGCAATCGCCCTACTGGTAAACGTCGCGGCGATGTCGAATGCGGGTCACAAAAACGATTTTGGCTTCTTCGTCAATTTCGTAAATCACCCGAAAATCACCCACACGAATACGGTAAAGATTGATTTCGCCTGTCAGCTTTTTTACACCTGGAGGGCGAGGGTCTGTTTTCAAAGCATTGATAGCTTTGCGGATACGTGCCTTAGTATCGGGTGGGAGCTTGCGAAACTCTTTGGCGGCTGATGCCTTGAACTGAACGTCATACTGTGCCATGGGTCGAACTTTCTGCATCAAGTTCAGTTTCTAGCTCATCCCAGCTTACTGTTTGTTCCTGTGCTCTTGATCGAGAGACTAAAATGTCATAAAAGTCTTCCCAAAGATCGCCCCACTCCTGCAAATCCAGAAGTACAGCCGTTTTTTCTCCGTCATCATTGACGACAAACTGCACACCGCGCATAAATTTACTCCTAATCAGTAATAGATTTGCATTTTTTCTATGACTTGACTTTTGAAAACAAAAAATTCTTAGTTAAGTAAGATTTCTGACACGTTGAATTGCCGCCAAAACTTTTGCCTCAATTCGTGTACCACGTCTTTTAAAGCCAAGTTCCCGTACCATCTCGCTCACAATTTCATCATCCGTAGGTAAACAGCCATCGGATAATATCCACTGAATCAATTCAACCAGTTCATTTAGACTGTACTGATCAATAGTTCCACGCTTGGGTACATTAGGGCGGGGTTTTCTTGAAGTTTGAATCGTTACGGTTGGTTGGTCTGACTGTGAAGATTGAGAGGATATCTCAGATTTTTTCCGGGTAGATTGCTGTGCTTTTAAGCGGCATTGGTTTGCCTGTTGTACAGCAATTTGATATGCAGCTACAGTTCTCTCAATTTCTGATTCTCGTCGAGAGAACCAGTCAGTAGACCAGATGCGATGAAATCTCCAGCCTAGAGCTTCTAACTGTTGCTGGCGTAAGCGATCTCGTTCTCGTACAGTTGGTAGAGAATGGTATGTAGCTCCATCACACTCTATAGCAAGTACAAACTCACCTTCTCTCTCCGGATGCTTGGCAACCATGTCAATTCGATAGCCGGATGCTCCCCACTGCGGCACAAGAGAGATACCTCTGGCATTCAGAGCATCAAATATATCCTGTTCAAAAGGATTTAGTGGTATATCAGAATGACCTATCTCCCCTAATAAGCGGCCTTCACTAGCAGCATATTGTAGATATAATCGTAACAACCCAACACCCCGACTTTTGGAGCGGTTTGGATCCATATCCAGGTGTCCAAAGGAAGAAACCAAGATCATACGCTGTTTCGCTCGCGTGATCGCCACATTCAATCGTCTTTCCCCACCTTCACCTAATAATGGCCCAAAACGGTAGGGCAAATTTCCAGAGCGATCTTTCCCATAACCAACGGATAAAATAATCACATCTCGCTCATCCCCTTGAACACGCTCGATATTTTTAATGAAAAATCGGTCAGTACGACTGTCATCAAAAAATGCTCCTAGTTCAGGGCGATCTTTCAAAGCCTGATCTAGCACTGCCTGAATTCGATTCGCATGCTTAATTCCCATTGTAATTACCCCTAACGTTTGGTCAGGGTAATCAGTTGCGTGCTTCAAAACTAAAGCAACAACAGACTGAACTTCTTGGCTTGCGCTTTCCTCTTGCCCATCTTGATCCGATATTGAAGGAACAAGTACATGAGAAATACAGCGAGAATGACTAGGATTGGGAAAGGTAACTAGGCGATCACTGTATATATGTTTGTTAGAAAACGCAATTAATTCCTCGCAACGGCTACGATAGTGCCATTGCAGCATTCGAGAGTCTATAAAAGATGATACCAAATCTAATAAGCTCTCAAACCCTTCAGCAGGAGATTCTGTTTCTTCCTCACTGTCGTCTTTCGCAGCAAAAAATGTAGTAGGAGGTAATTGATATTTATCCCCCGCTACAACTATTCGCTCTGCTCTCAAAATTGAGGTTACAGCATCTTCCGGAAGCACTTGGCTGGCTTCATCAAAAATAACAACGTCAAAATAGCGCCGATTAGCATCCAACAATTGGCTAACTGACAATGGACTTGCCATCCAGCAAGGGCGGAGTGTAGTCAAAACATCAGGGGCTTTAGCCAGAAGTTTACGAAGTGGCAAATGTCGTGTTTTTTTGAATGCCTCTCGTCGAACCAACGCCTCCTGTTCTGGATGTTGGTTCATTATCTCAATTGCTCGCTCTGCATGAGCGCGATAAACCCGCTGAATGGAGAGGTTAATTCGTTCTTTATCCAGATCACGAAACTCTTGAATGATTTGCTCGTGACTTACTCCATCAAAACCAATCAATTTTGGATTATCAAAGCAAGCTTTATCTAAACAAGAGGCTAACCAAACATACTTAAATTGATCACGCCAATGAGAGGGGTTAGATTTTGTTTGCTTTAGATATCGCAGAAATGACTCAGCACCAAAATTTTTGATTCTTTTTTCAATATCACGAATCCGAGCAATATATCTTAAAAAATCACATTCATCGGGTAATGACTTTACTAAATCATCAAGCTCACTCAAGGTAATTCGATTAAGATTTTTTTTGTCCAGTAAAAATCCAAGTGTGTGCAAATCTTCTAGTACAGATTGTAAATACTTCTGTAACTCCCTCAAGCTTTTAATTTTTGTAGGAGTTGAATCAGGTGTTGCAAGAAATCGCCATTGTTTTAATTGAGATGCTGCTTTTTCAACCTCTTCCAAAATTTTCTTATGATCATCGGTTTTATTTACTCTGATCTTTTTCAACTCATCAATAGTTTGGTTAAATTTGCTATTGAAAAACCATGCCATTGTTTCATTAATAAACCCACCGCGCAATGGGCTTAGACGTTCAATTTTTTCCTTTAAATTTTGCCTAAATAGCTCACTTGAATATGTTGAGAGAGTTTTTTCTACTGATTCCACTAGCCTAACTTGCTCTTTGATTTCGCTGAAAGTTTCCGGAGCATTAAACCTCGTTTCAGTGCTAAACCTTGCAAGAGTATCTCGTAGCTCAGGATGAAGATCTATAAGGTTCTCTACCAGTTTTAATGCTTGTTGAGAATTTTCCAATGAAAGCGAAAAATCTATAAGTTCAGATGTCTTATTTTCTAAAAATATGTCAGCAAAATTCTTGCCACTAAGCTCTTGTAGTAACATATCTACTTGTTGCACATTTTCAGGCGTTAAATTTTTGAGGTTTTCACCCTTTATTCGAGTAGTAGCCTGTTTTTGTTCAGGAAATTGAAGTAATTCTCCCTGTAATTCATAAATCGATTTTTGTGAAGGTAGTTGTTTATCATGAATTCGGCTGACATGGTTCCTTAAGCGATCTCGACGATCAACAAAACGACGATGTATATCACCAGCATCAACCAAGGGAGCATTACGTACTAGATTTAAACTTTCAGCGAATTGCTCCATTACTGCTCGTCTAGAAATATCAGCACTATTAAAATCTAGCAAAAGATGCCCTAATCCTTGACTTTGGAGTCGTTGCATTACGACTTCAAGTGCTGCCCGTTTTTCTGCCACAAAAAGAGTTTTTAAGCCTTTGGCAGAAAGTGCAGCTATTAAATTAGCAATTGTCTGACTTTTACCAGTACCGGGAGGCCCTTGGATGACACAATTTCCTCCAGACAATGCCTCGCGGATGACTTTTTGCTGACTAGAATCTGCATCGAAGACTAGAAAATCATCTTCTGGCAAAGTCTGATCTAACTCTCTTACATCAAATTCTTCTTTGTTCTTGTTTTTTACAGCTTGTTGTGCCTGAGTATTTCCAGCAATTGCAGCAACAATGTCATGATTCACCATTTGCTCAAGGTAGTGATTTAGATCTCGAACCATGGCCATTTTTTGAAATGAGAAATTACTTAAAACTAGCCTAGAAATAACGTCAAATTCCTTAATCTCTTGAACCTTTTGCTTGAGTTTTTTGGAAATTTCTACTAAGTCTGGAAAGTCATCTTCTGCAATACTATCGGATCCTTTCAATAAGTCTTGTGGTGTAACGTTAATTTTATAATTAACTTCCAATATATGTAAAAGAATTGGGTTAATCTGAGCTTCTCCATTGCGCTGTAGCTTAATAACCCCATGAGTTTCAATTTTTACGGGTATCAAAATCAATGCCGCCTCTGGTGGGCGGCCAGCATCTCCTGTATCCCACGTTGCCATACCCAAAGCTAAAAACAACGTTTCTAGTCCCTTCTCTTCTAAGTTAATAAGAGCACGTCGATGAATTTGTTGGATGCAAGCAGTGGCTTGTTTTTGAGCATCCCCATCAACAAGACGGGTTAATGGCACAGATTCTCCGCTCATGAGAGATGCAATCGCCTTTGGGTTACTACTAGATAAATCAAGTGTGCCAGTTTTTAAATCGCGGTAGTATAGCAAATTGTTGCGACGCGATAGATCGATCAGTCGGCTGATCCACCCCTGTCGAACTCGGTCAACTGCGCCAAAACGATCATTGCTACTATTCATAGACCATCCTTCAATCTCCGATTTTTAACCTGCCGTAACATAGCGGTTATAGAAGTTATACACTTTCTCAGTAGGGTCGGCGATGTAAAAATTCTCCACAGGACAAGGACTTTATCACTAAGCCCCCTAAAGTATAAATCAATCGCTAGCCCACTACAACTTAGGGATCAATCATAGCCGCGATCGTTGGCTTCCCGCATCGTCGTTTGGACACAAACTTCGGTGGTTACACCCGTGATCAGTAAATGGGTGATGCCCCGTTGTTGGAGTTCATCGCTGAGGTGGGTGTGATAAAAGGCCCCCTTACCGGGCTTAGGGATAATCACCTCCCCCGGTTGGGGCGTGAGGGCGGGAATGATCCCATTACCCGGCTCCCCAGCGATGAGAATCCGCCCCATGGGGCCGCGATCGCCAATGGTCAGCGACCCCTTGCCCCGGTGGCGTTTACTGGGGGGACAGTCGGACAAATCAGGGCGGTGGCATTCGAGGGTATGGATCACCGTCAGGCCCAAGGCACGAAATCGGGTGAGCAGTTTTGCCACCGTCGGGACAATGGCCTGAAGGCGACTAACATCATTACCGAGAACCTCCCCAAACCCCCCCGGTTCGAGGAAATCCCGCTGCATATCAATAATCACTAACGCCAGTTGATTGAGGGGGGGAAGAGGGTAGGGATAGGGTTGGGCAGCAATTGCTTCAGCCATAGCATCATCATCCTTCGGGTTGAGGGTGGATGCTCCCTAGTGTACGGAGGATGGCGCGGTTTGGATCGCAATCGCCCTACTGGTAAACGTCGCGGCGATGTCGAATGCGGGTCACAAAAACGATTTTGGCTTCTTCGCCAATTTCGTAAATCACCCGAAAATCACCCACACTTTGATCCTGATGTGGGGCGACCCATTTCATCTTGATTTCATTTTTTTGTGGGATGTTGGGGGGGCTGATGTGATCAAACAGTAATTCAGTGGTTTAAGGGCGCATCTATGGCAGCTATTTCCAATCGCTTATGTGTTGTGGCCAGGAGGCGATCGCTCCCTCACCTTGCCTTGCTGATGCTGCTATTCATACCTGCCGGTGCAGTCTTCGCCCATGCTGGCCATGGGGACGAATTTCAAGGGAGTGGAGCGGGGGCACACCCGACGGGCATTGAGGTTGAGGCAGAGGTTGCCGATCGCATTGGGCTGATCGTCGAACCCGTGAAGCGTCAGGTTTTAGCCTTTGGTGTCAAGGCAACGGGGCAAATTGAAGCCTCACCAGGGCGGCAGGTATCGGTGACTAACCCCGTTGGCGGTACAGTGACTAGACTGTTGGTAGAGCCAGGGCAGCGGGTGGTTGCGGGCCAGGCTTTAGCCGTGCTCACCAGTGGCGAACTCGCAGAACTGCGCGTGATTGCCCTCGAAAACTCCGCCGAACGGCGCGGAGATGTGCAGGAAGCGGAGGCAAATCTGTGGTTAGCTCAACAGACCTACGGGCAACAACAAAAAATTGCCATCAAGGCCATCGAAACCGCTCAAACGGACTTGCGCGTCGCCCAAGAACGGTACGATCGCGATCGCGAACTCGTCGAGGCCGGAGCGCTGCCCCGTCGGGATCTTTTGATCTCAGAAACAGGCTTGGCGGAAGCTAAACAATCCCTCGCAGAAGCGGAGAGTCGGTTGGAGGTGTTGAATGCCCGTACCGAGGTGACGCGATCGCAAACGGCCCTCAATGTGGCGCAATCTCGCGCTCAGTTAAGCACCGCAACCTACCAAACCCGGTTGGAGCAGCTTGGGGCCACCGCTAACCCAGACGGCACGATCACGATCCGAGCACCCATTGCCGGGACGATCGCCGATCGCGACGTGACCCTAGGGCAATCAGCCCAGGATGCCGGGGCAGTGCTGATGACGATTGTGGACAATCGCACCGTATTAGCCACCGCCAATATTTATGAAAAAGATCTGTCCCAGGTATCCCCAGGGCAACAGGTGCGGATTACCGTTGCCAGCCTGCCTAACCAAATCTTTACAGGGCAAATCACCACCATTGGCTCTGTCGTGGATAACGAAACCCGAGTTGTACCGGTGCAAGTACAGTTAGATAATGCCGATGGTACGCTCAAACCCGGTATGTTTGCGGCTTTGGAAGTATTAACCGAGCGTACACCGGAGGCCGTCATGACGATTCCCCAATCTGCAATCGTGGAAGCCAACGGCCAAACCCTCGTTTTTGTCCGCAATGGCAATCGTTTTGAACCCGTTGATGTGACCCTGGGGAGAACGGCGGGGGATCGGGTGGAAGTGCTCAGTGGTTTGTTTGAGGGTGATCAAGTCGTCACCCAGCGGGCGAACCAACTCTATGCCCAGTCTTTGCGGGGTGGGGGGGCTGAACCAGAAGAAGAAACAGCAACACCCGTTGAGGCCGTTAGCATCACAAGCATTCCCTGGTGGGCGATGGGTTTGGGCAGTGGGGCGATCGCCCTCACCACCTTTGCCGCTGGCATCTGGTGGGCCAAACGTCAGCAACCCACCTATGCCTTTAACCTCGGTGACGAGGAGGTTGTAGCCCTGGGGCATCCCTCCTACAGCCCTGGCCCCACCCCTACAGATCCCTTGGTCGAAGAGGGAGAGCCTGCCCACAAATAGTGTTGATCCTCCCTGGGAAGATGCTTACTCCCAGATATCTCACCCCCTAACCCTGCTGGTGATTGTGGCCGGAATCCCTTAGCTTTGAACGACAACGATGTTAGATAACATTTTGAAGTGGTCGATCGCCCGGCGGTGGCTCGTGGTCATCGGGGCGATCGTCGTGACGATTTTAGGCATTTATAACCTCACTCAAATGCCTTTGGACGTATTTCCCGACTTTGCGCCCCCCCAGGTTGAAATTCAAACCGAAGCGCCGGGGTTAGCCCCTGAAGAGGTGGAAGCGCTGATTACCCTACCCATCGAGAGCGCCGTCAATGGCACCCCTGGAGTCGAAACCGTGCGCTCATCCTCGGCGGTGAGTATTTCGGTGGTGAAGGTGATTTTTCGGTGGGGTACGAATACCTATCAGGCTCGGCAATTGGTGACCGAGCGGCTCCAGCAAGTGCAAGAAAAGCTGCCAGAAGGGGTGGGCATTCCCCAAATTTCGCCAATTTCGTCACCCATCGGCACAATCCTGATGTATGCCTTTACAGCAGAAACCACACCTTTAATGGAGGTGAGACGGCTGGTGGATCGGGATGTCACCAATCGGCTGCTGGCTGTGCCCGGTATTTCTCAGGTGATTGCCTACGGTGGCGACGTGCGGCAGTATCAAGTGCTGGTGGATCCAAACCGATTGGTAGCCTTTAACGTTTCACTCCAGGAGGTCACCGCAGCAGCGGAGGCCGCTAACGTCAATGCCGCAGGTGGGTTTCTCAATACCCCCGACCAAGAGTTGATTATTCGGGGTGTAGGACGGCTCGACTCCATTGAACAACTCCAAGAATCCGTGGTCGTTGCCCACGGTGGCCGCCCAGTAAAGCTGCGCGATGTTGCTAATGTCCAGATTGGAGCCGCCCTCCAACGCGGCGACGGCAGTGTGGGAGGCCAGCGGGGGGTGGTGATGGTGGTCAACAAGCAGCCCCTCAACGATACCCCCACCGTGACGCGGGCGGTGGAAGCCGCCATGGAGGAGCTAAAAGCGTCGTTACCCGATGATGTTGTTGTCACCGAAACCTTTCGCCAAGAAAACTTTATTGAGTCTTCGGTGGAAAACGTGCTCAGTTCCCTGCGAGATGGCATCATCATCGTCTCGATTATTCTCCTGCTGTTTTTGATGAATTGGCGCACAGCGGTGATTACGTTAAGCGCTATTCCGCTCTCGATTTTGGTAGGGATGATCATTCTTAATGCTTTTGGCCAGGGCATTAACACCATGACTTTGGGCGGGTTAGCGGTGGCCATTGGCTCCGTGGTGGATGACTCAATTGTAGATATGGAGAATGCCTATCGCGGCCTGCGTAAAAACCAACTGGCCGGCACGCCAGAACACCCCTTTAAGGTGGTCTATGACACCTCCGTTGAGGTGCGGGTGAGCGTTATTTTTTCCACCGTTATTATTGCTGTGGTGTTTGCGCCCATCTTTAGTTTAACGGGGGTAGAGGGTCGGATTTTTGCCCCGATGGGGGTGGCCTATTTGGTTTCGATTTTTGCCTCTACCCTGGTGGCGATGACCCTCTCCCCCGCCCTCTGTGCCATCTTGCTGGCCCACTGCCCTTTGCCCAGCGATGAAACCTGGGTGACGCGGGCTTCCCAGCGACTCTATCAACCGGCTTTGCGGTTTGTCATGGCCCGCGCCAAGCTGGTGCTGGCCATTGCGATCGCGGCGTTGGTGGCTTCGTTGGTGGTGTTTGGGAGTCTGGGGCGGGTGTTTTTGCCGGAGTTTCAGGAACCCTCTTTGGTGAATGCGATGTTGTTGTATCCGGGATCTTCCTTGGCGGCGACAAATCAGGCGGGCATGGCGATGCAGGAGGCGCTTAAGGATGATCCCCGCTATGTAACCGTGCAATTGCGGGCTGGGCGAGCACCGGGCGATGCTGATGCCGGTGGGGTGAATTTGGGTCATCTGGATGTTGAACTGAGCGCGGAGGGGTTGCGCGATCGCGAGGCCTCCATTGAAACCATTCGAGAAGAATTTGCCCGCATTCCCGGCATTGCCCCCAGTGTGGGCGGGTTTATTACCCATCGTATGGATGAGGTGCTCTCAGGGGTGAGAAGTGCGATCGCCATTAAAATCTTTGGCCCCGACCTCGACCAGTTGCGCACCCTCGGCAGTGATGTGGAAGCCGCCATTCGCGATATCGAGGGCCTAGTCGATCTCCAACTGGAACCCCAAGTGCCCATCCGCCAGGTACAGATTCAGTTTGATCGGCCCGCTGCGGCCCGCTATGGCCTCACTGCGGGGCAAATCGCTAGCGTGGTCGAAACTGCCCTCAACGGGCGCGTGGTGTCTCAGGTGCTAGAGCAGCAGCAACTCTTTGACCTGCTGGTTTGGCTTCAGGATGATGCTCGCAACAATTTAGAGGCGATCGGCAATCTCTTGATTGATACCCCTGTGGGCCAAAAAATTCCCCTGGCCCAGGTGGCCCAGATTAACTACGGCACGGGGCCCAATACGATCAACCGCGAAAACGTCTCTCGCCTGATTGTGGTGTCGGCTAACGTCGCTGGCCGTGATTTAGGCTCAGTGGTGAATGAGATTCAAGATCGGGTCAGGGCGGCTCTATCGCTGCCGTCGGGGTACTACATTCAATACGGCGGCCAATTTGAATCGGAGCAACGGGCGAGCCACAACCTCCTCGTGTTTGGGGGGCTGGCGATCGCCCTCATCTCTGTCCTGATGTATTTTGCGGTGAATTCAGTGCTGGGGGTCGTGATGATCATGGTCAACCTCCCCCTCGCCTTGGTGGGGGGCATTGCCTCCATTGCTTTGGGGGGAGGCGTGGTGTCGGTCGCATCGCTGGTTGGGTTCATTACCCTGTTTGGGGTGGCCACCCGCAATGGCCTGTTGCTGGTGGATAACTACAACACGAAGCTGGCCCAAGGGATGCCACTCCGCCAAGTGATTGTCGAAGGCTCCTCTGAACGGTTAGTGGCCATTTTAATGACGGCCCTCACTTCGGCTTTAGGGATGGTGCCTCTGGTGATTGGCAGTGGGGCAGGGAAAGAAATTTTGCAACCCCTAGCGGTGGTCGTGTTGGGGGGGCTATTCACCTCAACGGCGCTGACGTTGCTGGTGCTGCCATCCCTCTATGCCCAATTTGGGCGCTACCTAGTTCCCAAAAGGGGGGCTTCGCGATCATCAACCCCGAAGGGAGCGCAGGCTCTCTCTGGGGAATCCCCGGCCGTGAATCAATCTTAGGGGGCAGCACCCGCGCTATCCCTGAGCAATTTCCAATTTTTTCGTTAACAAAGGAACCCGATGATCATTCAGAAAACCCTCCGTTCTTCTCTCGTCGCCTTTGGCTTGGTTCTCAGCCTCGGAGCCTGTGGCAGCAATGGAGAGCCAAACAGCGATCCCACCAACCCAGAAGTGAGCACCGTAGCTCCGACGACTGAAGCCCAAACAACTTCAGAATCCGCCGCTGGGGGTGACGGCCACGCGCAAGTTTCCCAAGGCGGGCAGGTGATTGAGTCTGGCCCCTACCATTTAGAGTTAGTGACGGCTAATGAGCCAACGGGAATTCACTTGGATTTCTTCTTGCAAAAGAGCGACAACCACGAGGCGATCGCCGATGCTCAAGTGAGGGCCGAAATTCAGTTTCCCGACGGTCAGCAAGAATCCTTAGAGATGACCTACGATGCCGATGGCGCACATTACAAAGCCCTACTGCCCACCACAGCAACGGGGGAATATAACATCGTGATTCTGTCGGATATCGGTGGTGAAAAAGTGAATGGACGGTTCACCTTTACCCAGTAGCACCCCATCGGTTTTGATCCGCTCTCCAATCATGCATCGAGAGCGAAGACTCAGCCTGCGGATTTTGCTGCTACGAGAGGGTTGCTCAAAAATATGCTGCATTTGAACCCTGGGCATTGCAGCGCTTCCGCTTGAAGGTTTGCGCCATTAACGGGGGTGAGCTTGGCCTAGGGATGTGCCTTAACTGGCGAGGGGAAGCTTGATCGTAAACCTGCTGCCCTGAGAAACTGCACTTTTAACATGAATGCTGCCCCCGTGGGCCTGGGCGATCGCCAGCGCAATGGATAACCCCAACCCCGCGCCGCCGCTCTGGCGCGATCGATCCTTTTCAATGCGGTAGAAACGATCAAAAATGCGAGGTTGATCCTCAGGATGAATACCCACCCCAGTATCTTCTACGGTAATCAGGGCCTGCTTATCCAGATTTTTGAGGCGGAGGATCACCGTTCCATGGGCAGGGGTGTGCTGGAGAGCATTACTCACCACATTCAGCACCAAACGATAAAGCTGCTCTGCCTGGCCAGTCACGATCAGGGGCGGGGTTAGCGGTTGATCCAGCACTAGCATGATCCCCTTAGCTAGAAACAACGCGGCCATCTCCTCCTCAATGTTTTTGAGGATATCCTGCAAGCAACAGGCGAGGCGAGGGGTTGAGTTTTGCAGATCCAGTCGGGACAATAACAACAAATCGTTGACTAAGCGGGTGAGGCGATGGTTTTGGCGGGCAATGACCTGGAGCGTATCGCGGGCTTCAGCATCAGAGATATGGGGCAGCCGCACGACAGATTCAGTGGTCGCTTGAACGGCGGCAAGAGGGGTTCTCAGTTCGTGGGCAGCATCCGCTGTAAACTGCTGGATATTACGGTAGGATATTTGTACCGGCTCTAAAACCACCCCCGCCAACCACCATCCCGCCGCCCCAATTAACACCAACGCT
Source organism: Spirulina sp. (assembly GCA_011390265.1). Classification (GTDB taxonomy): domain Bacteria; phylum Cyanobacteriota; class Cyanobacteriia; order Cyanobacteriales; family Spirulinaceae; genus Spirulina. The sequence goes on along the minus strand of JAABSU010000079.1, from coordinate 2,107 downwards.
AAGGGGAACCCTAGGGCCATATTGCGGCGAACCGTGGCAAGGTAGACAGTAAAATCTTTCAGGGAACGACCCACCACAACCCGGCCAACTAACTGCTGGTCATCAAGGGTATACAGGGGCAAAATAATTTGCCGGTAGGGCTGCTTTAATTCATCTCGCACAGTTTGCCAGCGTATCGCAGGATTGAGGCGAGAGAGTTCCTGGGGGGAATCGCCAGTGCTAGCGATGACTTGCCCGTTGGGACTCAGAACCTGAATATAGTAATGGCTGGAATACAATTCTTCCGGGTGATCGTGGCTATGACTCTTCTCAAAGGGAGCTAGGCAGGGATCTCCGGCTAAACAAAAGCTGGGCAGCAGTTGAGAAGATTGGCGATCGCTCTGACCATTGGCAGTGAGAGATTTTTCCAAGGTATCGTGAACGGCTTCTGCCACCGACTTTAGCTCTCGATCAGCGGTGACTCGATGGGCGTGGGCAATGGCTTCATACATCCCGAACGCAGTGATCGCCAGCACGACAGCCATCACGGCGGTATACCAACCGGTGAGTTGCCAACGGCTACGGCGAAACAGTCTATTCAGCTTTGAGCCGGTATCCCATACCATAAACAGTTTCGATCAGGTGGTCGTAACCATACTGCCTCAGCTTACGGCGCAAGAGCCGCACCTGGGCGGCTACCACATTGCTGATCGGCTCGGAGCCAAATTCCCACAATTGGTTGAGTACCTGCTCTTGGGTGAGAATTTGATCGGGGTGCTCCATCAAATATTGCAGGAGTTGAAATTCTTTTTGGGTCAGTTCGATCGCCTGCTCCGTGGTGGTGTCCGGGTTGATGAGGGCAATTTTGCGATCGCAATCCAGGGTCAGTGCTCCGACTTGAATTTGGGCGGGGCGAAAATCAACGGGGCGACGACGCAAGGCCCGCAGTCGGGCCAGTAGTTCAGCCATGCTAAAGGGTTTGACGAGATAGTCATCAGCCCCCGCATCCAGCCCCGCAATGCGGTCTTCGATGCGATCATTTGCGGTCAGTATCAGCACCGGCAGTGCATTCTGCCGCGCCCGCAACCAGCGACAGATCTCCAACCCTGAGCGCCCCGGTAGCATCCAGTCGAGCACCCCCAACCCATAGGTCACTGTCCGACTTTCCAGATAGGTCAACGCTTCATCCCCACATTGCACCCAGTCCACGACATAGGCTTCTTGGGTTAGCGTGCGCTTAATGGCTCGCCCTAGGTCTGGCTCGTCTTCAACCAGTAAAATTCGCATTGTTAACATCCTCTCTCAGCAATCCTAACAGCTATGCCGGGAGAGGATCTCAAGCGATGGATCCCTGGGCGTGGGTTAACGGAGAGGGTGTGGTTTGGTTCAGCTCAGGTTGAGGGGAGGGTGTCGCGGCGGGATTGAGACGGAGAGATTCTAGGGCGGTGCGATCGCCTTCTTTCTGTTTATGGAGTTCTAAAGCACAGTACAACCCCAACATTTGGGGGACGGCGGGATGGCTGGCGAGGATCTCCCCGTGGTCATGGTCATCAAATTTGGCCAGGCGTTGGCGAATTTGGGTGAGGCGATCGCAGTTATTGACCGGCTTGCGGGGTTGGGGTAGCTCCAGATTGGGCCAGCTTGGAAGGTCACTACAGGGGCAAGCTTCCGTCTGAATGCCCCGTGCCTTTTGGGGAATCAGCAACGCACAGCGGTAACAGGGGGTAATTTCCCACTGTTCCGAGAATAGATCGGCAAGGGCAATTTCTGACCCTTCCAGGTAACAGTCGTTGCCTTCACAGGCGGTAATTTGTTCCCAACAGGCGGTAAAGGCGGGACTATAGCGATCGCCCACCACGACCTGCGGACAATAGAGCGGGGCTTGATTAGTAATGCTCACACCCTTACCCAATTGCATCCAATAGGCGAGATAATTTTGTACAGATTGTGGGGATGCCATAATCTCTCCAACTGAAGAATCTGCTTCTAGTCTAACTAGTTTTTTCAGATTCAGCCATAATTAACCGTTGCAAAAATCAAGCTAAGATTGAGTAATTGTTGAATCCCTAAAGAATACCAAGTTCAAGGCTAGTCAGGGTTTGAGCGATTGATTGGGTCAACATTAGCC
>JAABSU010000078.1 GCA_011390265.1 Spirulina sp. | reverse complement strand
AATCAGGACAAACACTAAAACTCGCTTCCGCCGTCCCATAGATCCCCCCAAAAACCGGCGTATCGCCAAAATAATCCGGAAAACGGCGCAGGTAAAAATCAGAAGTTCCCCCCCGTGCCGTGGTGATATAGCTGAGGTGGGGCCAGGCCAGTTGGGGCGTGAGGCGGCCATTAGCTCTGTAGATGGCGGCCAACTCCTCCGCCCGTTGGGGATGGGGCCGCCAGCGTTTTTCTAACTGTTGGCGGATGGTGGGATCGAGGGTGAGCCAGGGGGCGATCGCCCCTGTTCGCAAATCATCAATCAACGCCTCGGCATACTGCTCCAAATAGGCACAGGTACGGAGGATCAACATCGGGAAATTCGCCACCCAACCCCGCAATTGCGGGTTAGCCAAGCCAAACAACAGGCAAATATAATGGCGACTATCAATATCGCCAATTTCCAACGCCGCAAAAGGTTGACTAAACAGTTGATCCACCAAATGCTTCCCTTCACGGATACTGCCAGCGGTGACGGGGCCGTAGGGGATGCCCGCCGGGGTGAGGCCCTGAAGTTGGGCGTTATTCGTCAGCAAAGCCTTACCAAAGGGGCGGCCCCGTTTTTCCAGACCCGCAATCATAAACCCAATGCTAGCCAGATCCGCCCGCCGCAAAAACTTTTGATAACGAGCGGTGACGGGGACGCGCTTTTTATTCCCCGTCGAGCCGCTGGTGAGGTTGATATATTTCACCGGGTCGGGGTTGAGCACATTCTGCTCCCCTTGGGCGATGCGATCGGCGTAGGGTTCGTAAAAACTGTAGTTATAGATGGGGACTTGTTCACGAAATTGGCCCACAGTTTGGATCTGCCCTAACCCGAATTTTTGCCCCAGTTCCGTGGATTGATGCGCAGCCAGATACCGCGTTAAAAAGGTTTGTTGGATAGCTGCCACCTGTTGAGTCTTGCGGATTAAACGGTGCTTGGCGTAGGTGGTATAGGCGGCAATCAGCGAAAAGGTCAGACTATCAGCCATGGGATCTGTTCAGGGGCGTAAAAAAACAGGCCCATCCTCCAGAGGATCGACCCGTCGCAAGTCTATCAGGAAAGTTGCCTTACCATCCCAAGCTGGTTTCTCCCTGTGTACCCCGTTGACAGGTGGAGCAACCGCAGCCCAAGTCCTCAATCAGGGCATCGTCTTGGACAAATTGGCTATGGGGAGCCATGCCTTGAGTTTGGAGGGCGATTTGCGCCGGATGCAATGCGGGGGCATCGGGAGCAGCTACAGCGGGCTGGGCCACCAGCAGCGCAACAGCAAGGGAACCAGAACAGCCGAGCAGCGTCAAAATAGAGCCTTGATTCATGGCCAATACCGGGATAAACGATGTTATCTCTACTATAGCCATCTCATGGGATTCCTGACACCATCCCCATCCCTGAGGCAAAGATGGGGTAACATGGGTTGGACTTTAACTTACTCGTAAGTCACTTCCTCCAAAATATCCTCCAACAATTCCATGGCAGCAACAAAATCGGGATCACTCACCGATTCATCATCGATGCCATCCAGATAATCACAGGCATAATTCAAAGCGTCTGCTTCGTTATCATCAAGATATAACCCCATGTCTTCTAAATCGTCAAAAGATTCTTCACACAACAATTCGAGATTGTAGAGTAAAGCATCCATTTCTTCTGCATCAATTTCGGCTTGTGCAGGCAAAATAGTTCCGGTTGCCGCAACGGTTAAACCGACGGCGAAAGCCAGCAATTTCTTCAGCAACATAATAATCTTTGGGATTTTGAAAATCAAGAACAAGCCCATTATGCTCTATTTTTTTTGGGTTGCCAAGGGTTTTCTAAAAGTCAAGGATAACGATTAACCGTTAATAGCTTTATCTCTTTATAGTGATAAAAGGCTCATGTCTTCGTAGTACTCAAAAACTACAAGCCGGCCCTCACCCCTGGTTAGGGATGCCGAACTGGACTCCCGACGAACTGAAAATCCCCGCGCCTGTAGCCTGGGGCCTGTCAATTTGCCGTTGCGATCGCCCCCCCGCTAATGCTTACAATGGAAGACGATTCGCGTAAGCGTACCCATCACCCATGAGACTGAACGGATGCATTCTACCTCCCTCCCCCCTTTACCCCTGGCTACGATGCAAACGACTCACCTCAACGATGATCCCCTCTGGTTTAAAGATGCGGTTATTTACGAAGTTCCCGTTAAATCCTTTGCCGATAGCAATGGCGATGGCATTGGCGACTTTCGCGGTCTGACGGAAAAACTCGATTATTTACAGGATTTAGGCGTGACCGCCATTTGGATTCTGCCCTTCTTCCCCTCGCCCCTGCGGGATGATGGCTATGATATCGCTGATTATCTCTCCGTCAACCCGATCTACGGCGGTTTAGAAGAATTCCAAGAATTTCTCAACGAGGCCCATGCGCGGGGGATTCGGGTGATTATTGAACTGATCGTTAACCACACCTCCGATCAGCATCCCTGGTTCCAGCGGGCCCGCCAGGCCCCCCCCGGTAGCTCCGAACGAGATTTCTATGTGTGGAACGACACCCCCGATCGCTTCCCCGATGTGCGGATTATTTTCCAAGATTTTGAAACCTCCAATTGGGCTTGGGATCCCGTCGCCAAAGCCTATTACTGGCATCGCTTCTATTCCCACCAGCCGGATATTAACTACCGTAACCCGGCGGTACAGCAGGCGGTGTTAGATGTGGTGGATTTTTGGTTGGATCTGGGGGTGGATGGTCTGCGCATGGATGCAGTGCCCTACCTCTACGAGCAGGACGATACCAACTGCGAAAACCTGCCGGAAACCCATGGGTTTTTGAAACGGCTTCGCACCCATGTGGATGAAAAGTATCAGAATGTGATGCTCCTGGCGGAAGCCAACCAATGGCCCGAAGATGCCGCCACCTACTACGGCCAGGGGGATGAATGCCACATGAATTTCCATTTCCCCCTAATGCCGCGCCTGTTTATGTCGTTGCGGATGGAGGATAGTTTCCCCATTGCCGATATTCTCAAACAGACCCCCGCCATTCCCGATAACTGCCAATGGGCGTTATTTTTACGCAACCATGATGAGCTAACGCTGGAAATGGTCAGTGATGAAGACCGCGATTATATGTATCGCACCTATGCCCAAGATCCCCAAGCGCGGATTAATTTGGGGATTCGTCGCCGCCTTGCGCCCCTGTTAGGGAACGATCGCCGCCAAATTGAGTTAATGAATGGCCTGCTCATGTCCCTACCCGGTACACCCGTTTTATATTACGGCGATGAATTGGGGATGGGGGACAATATCTATTTAGGCGATCGCGATGGCGTGCGCACGCCGATGCAATGGAGCGCCGATCGCAATGCTGGATTCAGCCGCGCCAACCCCCACCGCCTTTATCTCCCCGTTGTCCTCGATTCTGAATACCACTACGAAGCAGTGAATGTGGAAGCACAGCGGGCCAATACTTCCTCCCTCTGGTGGTGGATGAAGCGGTTGCTGGCGGTGCGGGCGCGGTTTAAGGCCTTTGGCCGGGGGACGTTTGAACTCCTTTATCCCGAAAATCGTAAGGTGTTGGCCTTCACCCGCACCTATGGCGGTGAGCATATTTTAGTCGTGGCCAACTTATCCCGGTTTGTTCAGTCGGTGGAGTTGGATTTAACTGCCTTTCACGGCATGATTCCCGTGGAAATTTTCGGCCGCAACCCCTTCCCAGCGGTGGATAAAGCTCCCTATTTCCTCAGCATTGCCCCCCATGCCTTCTATTGGTTCCTGCTCCAACCGGCGGAGGTGATCCAGGGGCCGGCCCAGCGGGCCTATGAGCCGCCCACATTGGAAGTGCCGGGGCAATGGCAAAATCTCCTCACCCAAGCGGAATATAAGCCGGTGCTGGATGGTTTATTCAGCCGTTATTTAACCACCTGCCCTTGGTTCCGGGGCAGCCAGCGCACCCTACAGGGGGTGAATGTTATCGATGGGATTACGATCAATAGTCGCAATCAAGAGATCCTCATGGTGGTGCTGAAAGTGGAATATACGGAAGGATTGCCCGAATGTTATTCCCTACCCTTGACGTTGGCAACGCTGGAGCCAGAACAGAGCGAAGGGGTCATTGCTGAAATTGAGGTGATTTCAACGACGAAAACGAAGGGGAAAGAATCTGTGGCGAAGGGCTGGCTCATCGATGCCCTGTTTGAGCCGAGCTTTTTGCCGGTATTCTTGGAGGCGATCGCCAAAAAACGCCGCTACAAAGGCAATGAGGGGCAATTAGTGGCCACCACCACCGCCGCCCTGAAAACCCTCGATCTGGGGGCTATGTCCCTAGAACCCCACCTCTATCGGGGCGAACAGGACAATAGCTCCATCGTCTACGGCGATCAACTGATGCTCAAGCTCTACCGCAACCTTGAGGACACGATCAACCCCGATCTGGAAATGAGCCAGTTCCTCACCGAGCAGCAATCGGATCTGATTTCCCCCACCTACGGCGCGTTGGAATACCGCCGCCCCAACCAGCCGGCCATGAGTGTGGGGATTTTGCGGGGCTATGTGCCGGATACGACTCTGGCTTGGAACTATAGCCTGGATCGGTTGCGGGATTATTTTGAGCAGGTGTTGGTGAATCAAACCCCGATTACCGAGTTGGAATTTCCCAACCCCACCATTGCCATCGCCCAAACCATCGAAATCCCGGAAATTGTCTACGATCGCCTTGGCTCCTACCTCGGCTCCATCGAACTTTTAGGCCAACGAACGGCGGAACTCCACCTCGCCCTCGCCAATGATCAACGGGAACCCGCCTTTGCCCCGGAACCCTTCACCTCCTTCTATCAACGCTCCATCTATCAATACAGCCGCAATCTGGCGGGCCAGGTGATGCTGACGTTGAAAAAACGCCTCAACCAATTCCCCGAAGACCTCCAACCCCTAATTCAAACCACGCTCAACCGCCAGGATCGCATCCTCGATCGCTTCCAGCGGGTGTTAAACCATAAAATCACGGCGATGCGATCGCGCTGCCATGGGGATTACCACCTGGGGCAAGTCCTCTATACCGGCAAAGATTTCGTGATGATCGATTTCAAAGGGGAAAGCAGTCGCCCGATGAGTGAACGGCGGATGAAGCGATCTCCCCTCCGGGATGTAGCAGGCATGCTGCAATCCTTCTACTACGCCGTCAGCATCGGCTTACGCCAAGAATTAAATAGCGGTTTAATTCGCCCCGAACAACAAGGTTATATGGAGCAATGGGCCGATTATTGGTATCGCTGGGTGAGTCTCACATTCCTCCACCACTACCTCGCCACCGCTGCACCAGGGAATTTCCTCCCCACCACGGAACAGGAATGCCAGGTGATCCTCGACAGCTATCTCTTAGAAAAAGCCCTCCAGGAGTTAAGCGATAACCTCGAACAACGCCCCGATTGGATTGAACTGACGCTGCAACGGATTTTACAGTTGGTGGATTAAGGCCCCAAAGCCCTACTCTTTAGGGCATAACCAGCAATACTGTTAACCTGCGGAACATGGCATTCACGATTCAAATTGATTGTTTGTCTCTATTTTGAAATCATTTGAGAACGGTCATGTATGGGCTTATACCAGTGATGATAAATTCCGTAGGTTAAGAGTAAAACGATGCTACCTTGGGCGATGTACATACTATGGGAAATCCAGGGGCCTTGGGTCATGTAGTAGAACTGGGTAGGAAATTGGCGTAAATCCCCGCTTAGATCGCCAATTTTCAGCCATATCTTAGATATAAACAGCGATAGAATAAGGGATTGAAATGATTGTTGTGTTGTCCAGTTTTGAGTTTCGAGATATTGCACTAAAAAGGTGACTAGGATTGGGATTACATTGATTAAATGGCGAGATTCGCTGCCTAAACCGAGGACAATTCCCAACATTAGCCAGAGGCTTAAGCCCATGCCATAGTTCCGGGCTAGGGTGCAAATAGGCTGCCAGAGGAACGTGATCAAAATAATTAAAGGCCCCCAATAGATCACATGGGCAATCCAAAAAACACCAGGCTGTAAAATGCTTGTTAAAATCCTGAGATAGAGGTTATGGCCAAAGGTCATATCATTGCCGGGAGCACTGGCAATCTGTGCGGTAATATAATCAATCACGCCTAAAAAAAGCAGGGTAAAATAGAAAGATTTTGCGCTTAAATATTGTCGCCATGCTGACCATTGGATCAGGCGTTGATCCTTGAGCAGTTCTGCAAGACTGAGGAATAAATAGGTTACTGCAATGGCGGCACTCAGATAACCCACCGATTCGATGGGTTTACCCCGGCCGAGATAGTCATTTTCTCCCGGAATCAGGGCGTGCATATAAATAAACGCGCCAACACTGGGCAAGGCGGCGAGGGCATAGCGCCAAGGCCAGCGGGTGATCGGTTGCAGGGCGAGCTGGGGATGATCACGACGGGGAAACAGCAAGAAGAGTCCACCCATATAGACGGCTGAGGGCCAGGTGAAGGAGCCAATCAAGGTTAGCCCATAGAGAGCAAGGGGTTTGCCGATCAGATAGGTGTAAAACATTGCCATGCCGATCGCATAGGCGACGGCATCGGTGCGCACAGATACATAGGTTAGTTCTCTGAGCACAAAGAAGTTCACAAATAGTGCGATCGCCCCCAGCCAAAAGCCCACGGTCTGAATACGCAACAGGCCACAAATCTTCGGCCACATCCACGCCACCACCGCCAAACTCACGGTATTAAGCAGGATAAAAGCTGTAATCACATGTTCTGGCGTTGGCGAAACAAAACTCAGTTTGAGCAAACAAAACACCACCAGGGATGGAAAAGTTCGCGCAACCCAGAACCGATTCACATCTTCTTGCAGTCGGCCGAAAAAATCCTGTGCTAACTCACCATAAAGAAGATCAAAACCAAACCCTGCATTGATATTAATGCGATCCGGGTTGACCAACATCCATAGGCCCCACAACAGCACAGCACCCACGAGAATAAAACCGCGTCGGTGCTGTTCAGACTCCAAAGGTTTGAGGATACGATGAAATACGGAAAAAAGCATGGGCAATGGCGCGAAACGAATACCCATTGTCCCAGGGCAAACCAAAAATGTAAACAACAGAGAGGCTAAAAAAATTGAGCATTTTTCCAGGGTGTAGATTAAAGCAAATTAACCAAAGGATCAATGGCTATTCGCCACAACGTAAGTTCCGGGTTCAGCATAACCCCGTCTTAGCTCCTACGGCGGGCTGTAGGTTCCCGGATTAGCACCTAGGGCAGGAAAACATCGCGATCGCCCCTCTTCTCCGGAGGGTTGGGCCCTTTCGGGGTATTCTGAAAGGCCCAACCCCTCCCTATTTCTGTCGTGATCAAGCGGTACTTGCCCGCAGGACTTCAGACGTGGCTAGCGCGGCAGCATTTTGGCTCCTACGTCACCAGTGATCACTATGCCCTTCTCGAAGCCTGCTTAATCGGGTGTATTTCAGCGATCGCCGCCCTTCTCCTCAAAGAAGGGATTGGTGTCGTGGGTAACTTCCGCCTCCAACTGATCACCACCCTGCCCCAACTGGCCGGCCGCTGGCCCCTCAGTTTACCCCTGTTTAGTTTCAGCCTCTGTTGGCTGGCGGGGTGGTTGGTGGAAACCTGGGCCCCCAATGCCAAAGGAGGCGGCATTCCCCAAGTTAAAGCAGCACTGGCAGAATTTCCGGTGCTGCTTTCGATTCGTGTCGCCGTCGTCAAACTGGTGGGAACAATCCTGATTCTCGGTGCCGGCCTCACCCTCGGCCGGCGCGGCCCCACCGTCCACATCGGCGCAGCCCTCGCCGCCCAACTCAGCCAATGGGTTCCCACCTCCCCCCAGCACCGCCGCCAAATGATCGCCGCCGGAGCCGCCGCCGGATTAGCTGCCGGGTTTAATACCCCCATTGCCGGGGTCTTGTTCGTTGTCGAAGAATTGTCCCGGGATATGTCCGGGCTAACCCTTGAAACCGCCATCCTTGCCTCCTTCACCGGTTCCGTCGTCTCCCGCCTCTTGGGGTCAGCGGGGCTAAACCTGCCCACCGCCATGCTGATGGTTAATCTCCATCACCAGTTCACCACCGGAGAAATTCCCTTCTACCTTCTCCTCGGAACCCTTGCCGGCTTGCTGGGGGTCGCCTTCAATCGAGGCGTGTTAGCCAGTTTGGGCTTTAACCAGCGGTGGCGATCGCCCCTAGCCTGGCGGATGGGGGTTGCGGGCTTCATCTCCGGGGGGGTGATTGCCTTTTCCCCGCCGACGCTGCTCAATAATGCCGGCCTGCGGGATTTCCTTGTTACCGGAGGCGCAGGTTGGCGGGAAACCTTGGTTATTTTTGTCATTCATTTTGGCCTGACGATCCTCGCCTACGGTTCCGGCGCACCCGGAGGTCTTTTTTCCCCCGCCCTGGTGTTAGGCTCCTCTTTGGGCTACTGGGTGGGGGAGTTGGCGATGATTTTTGGGGGGGTGGATGCGAAGGCCACCTATGCGTTGGTGGGGATGGGGGCCTTTTTTACCGCCGTGGCGCGGGTGCCCATTACCGCCATTGTGATTGTTTTTGAACTCACGATGGATTTTCAATTGGTGCTGCCCTTGATGATTAGCACGGTGGTGGCCTATGGGGTGGCGGAAACGTTAAAAGCTGGCTCCCTCTATCAACATCTCCTCGGAGTGAGTGGCATTGATCTCAAAGATGAAGCAAGTCGTCGGGAGGTGCTGACAGATCTCCAAGCGAGGGATGTGATGCAGCGTAAAGTGGAAACCCTTGTGGCCACAATGCGGGTAGAGGATGTCTATGGGGTGGTGGGGGAATCGTTACACCATGGCTTTCCGGTGGTGGATGATGGGGATTTGGTGGGGATGGTGACGGAGCAGAATTTAGCGCGGTTGAATAGTCTGGAGCCGGATCAGTTGGTGCGGGAGATGATGACGGCGGGGCCGGTGACGGTGCCGCCCGTGTTGCCGGTGGGGGATGTGATGTATTTAATGGATCGCTATCAGGTGTCCCATTTGCCGGTGACGGAGGGGCGCAAACTGTTGGGGATTATTACCCGGAGTGATCTGATCCACGCCACTGCCAGCTATTTACAGGGTAGCTCGCTCCAGGGCATGCAGCGACAGCCTTCCTATGTGGTCTACCAAACCCGTGGGCCGGCGGTGGGCAAGGGGCGGATTTTGTTGCCCTTGGCGAACCCGGAAACTGCGCCGAGTTTGTTGAAAATTGCGGGGGCGATCGCCCGTGAGGAGGGCTATGAGTTGGAATGCCTGATCATCATCCCAGTTCCCCGCCACACCCCCCCGGCTCAGGCGCGGGTGGATCTGGGGGCCAGTCATCGCTTTTTAGCGGAAATCATGGCGATGGCAGCAGATTTAAGTCCGGCGGTTTCCGTCCACAGCCAAATCCGCCTTGCCCAAGATACCGCCCAAGGGATTTTAGAGACGATGCGCGATCGCCACATTGACCGCCTCATTCTCGGTTGGAAAGGGTCTACGAGTACGCCGGGGCGCATTTTTGGCAATGTCGTGGATACGTTGGTACAACGGGCCAGTTGTGAGGTGATGTTGATTAAGTTTGGCACGTTACCCCAGAGCTATCCCTACGCCGCTAAAGGGACTCGCTGGGTCATTCCCATGTCCGGAGGGCCGAATATTCGCCGCGCTCTCCATTACCTCCCGGCGTTAGTCCACCTGCAAACCCCTGAGCAAATTTTTCTCGTCCAGGTGATTTCTCCTCACCGCAAATCTTTCAGTGGCCGAAAGCTTAAAACTCTCGCCCAGGATTTACAAGTCAATCTCGATTGTGGGATTGCGCCGTTATTGTTGCGCTCGAAGGATGTGGTGGAATCGGTGACGCAGTTTGCTGGGCGGGAAGCTTGTTCTTTAATTATTGTGGGGGCCAGTCGGGAGGGGATGATTCAACAGGTGATCAATGGCAATATTCCAGAGGCGATCGCCTCCCAAAGCCAAGCAACAGTGATCCTGCTCCGGGCTGGGGACGGGGAGGGGGTAACGGGTGATCAGGTGTTGAGGCCATCGGCCGGGTGAGGGGTGGGGGCGATCGCCGCTACACTGGGGAAGCAAGGAGGAAAAACCAATGGCCATTCAAAGCACCTATAGCAGCGGCAAAGATTGGGGGAAAAAGCGATCCGAGGTGACGCAGCCCTCGCCCCCACCTAAACCTGACCTCCTCCAGGCCACCACCACCCCCGACGAAACCCACCAAAGCGAAGAACGCCTTCGGCCCCAACACCTTGCTGAGTACATTGGCCAAAAAGACCTCAAAGGTGTGCTGGAAATTGCGATCGCCGCCGCCCAAGGCCGCCAAGACCCCCTCGACCATACCCTCTTCTATGGCCCACCGGGTTTAGGCAAAACCACCATGGCCCTAATCCTCGCCGCCGAAATGGGCGTAAACTGCAAAATCACCGCCGCCCCCGCCCTCGAACGGCCCCGGGATATCACCGGGCTACTGGTCAACCTCCAAAAAGGCGACATCCTGTTTATCGATGAAATCCACCGCCTCAACCGGATTACCGAAGAACTGCTCTACGCCGCCATGGAAGACTTTCGCCTCGATATCACCATCGGCAAAGGTCAATCCGCCCGCACCCGCAGCCTCCCCCTCCCCCCCTTCACGATCATCGGCGCAACCACCAATATGGGGGCGCTTACCGCACCTTTGCGCGATCGCTTCGGATTAATTCAACGGTTGCGCTTCTATGATTGCGAAGAACTCACCGCCATCGTCACCCGCACCGCCGCCCTCCTCTCGGTCGAAATTACCGCCGAAGGAGCGATCGCCATTGCCCAACGGGCCCGAGGCACACCCCGCATCGCCAACCGCCTCCTCCGCCGCGTCCGGGACTATGCCCAAGTTAAAACCTTGGGAACCATTACCGCCCCCATTGCCACCGCAGCCCTCGAACTCCTCAACGTCGATCCCTTGGGATTGGATTGGACCGATCGCCTCGTATTAACGACGATGATTGAGCAATTTAACGGTGGCCCGGTGGGGGTAGAGGCGATCGCCGCCGCCACTGGCGAAGATGCCCGCACCATCGAAGAAGTTTATGAACCCTACCTACTGCAAATCGGCTTCATCAACCGCACCCCCCGAGGCCGCACCGCCGCCGCCGCCGCCTATACCCATCTCGGCTACGATCCCCCCGCCGGCCAAACCCCGCTATTTTGATTTCCCTTCGGGGTTATGGATTTGGAAAAAGCGATCAAGAATTTGGGATTGCTGTTCGTGGCTGACGGCGGGGTGGATCGGTTTGGGTAAGGAGGGTTCCGGGGGTTCGAGGGGGGTGTCGGGGGTGAGAAAAGCCGAAGTGGCGCGGGATTGTACCGCTTGCTGCTGATCTGGAGAAAGGGTAGGAACGAAATTTTCTGGGGGATCTGGCGAAACTAGGGGGGAACTTTCCCGAAGATAGGTGGCCAGGTCAGGGGCGATCGCCCCACTCATCACCGTTTGGTGACAGAGGAAAAAGGAAACTATCAAGCTCCCTAGGCGGAGGCGATCGCCCTCATGGAGACGACGGGGAGCCTGGAGAATTTCGTGGTTGAGGTATGTGCCATTGGTGCTGTTGAGGTCGTGGATAAAAAAACCCTGGCCGGGGATGTATTGAATGGCAGCATGGTGGCGGGAAAGGTGATGATCCGCAAGGGCGATCGCATTACGACCCGCCCGGCCAATCGTCCAAACCCATTGGGTTTGAGTGATTTTTTGGGTACGGCCATCAAGGAGATTCGTGAGCAAATACACATTCCCCGTTTCCACCATGCCCAAGATATAGGGATGGCGGGGAATGGAGACAGTCGCAAAATCCTGCGAATCATCCAACTGTAGAATCTCGTTGAGGAGATCGGGATGATGTTCGTAAAGAGTTTGGAAGATGTGGTAGAGGTTGAGCCGATGTTCAAATTCCATGCCAAAGATGCAGTCAAAGCATTTAGCGAGGGGGGGGACTGGGGCGATTTTGTCGTTGTTCCGCTTTATTTTCCTGTTGCCAGAGCCAGATCATCCCTGCGACGAGGGCAACCTGTAAACCCAAGTTGGGCAAAGCGGAGGGTCGAGCCGTTCCCGCCGCCAATTGGGTGACAAAAATCACGGCCCCGATTAACCCCGATGCCCCAAAGCTAACATAAACAAACCGCCGCAACCCTCGATAGGGGGCCTTTGCTTCGGCTCGGAGGTGGGCGTATTGTTCTGGATTGAGCGATCGCGGTTTGGCCATGGTGCCTCTCGGGGAAAATTTCTCCCATTCTAACGAGATTTTTTGAGAAATCCCTGCTACACTAGAGAACGCCTTGCCGATGTAGCTCAGTTGGTAGAGCACTCGATTCGTAATCGAAAGGCCGTCGGTTCAAATCCGATCATCGGCTTATCCCCAATCCCCCAGATCACAACGGCTATAGCCCTCGCTGTCTTAGCCTTTTTTCTGGGGTTGAAGTACCATTGATCTCAACATCGGTTTAACCAGTTGAGGAAAATTTATGATTGCCCAACCCCAATATCCGCAAAAAATGACCCCGGCAGAATACTTGGCATGGGAAGCCCAGCAAGAACATCGCCATGAATACGTTGATGGCGAAATCTTGGCGATGACCGGCGGCAGTATTCCCCACACCAAAATTTATCTCAATTTCTATACGGCATTAAGACCTCATCTACGTGAACGAGGCTGTGAAGCCTATGTTGCAGATGTGAAAGTTCAGACCCACAAAAATAGTCGTTATTTTTATCCTGATATCGTCATTACCTGTAATGCCGATGATTTGCAGTCTGAACAATTTGTTAAAAATCCAACAGTGATGATTGAGGTGCTTTCTCCGAGCACGGCTTCCTATGATCGCGGTGAAAAATTTAAGTATTATCGCCAGATTGCCAGTTTAGAGGAGTATGTTTTGGTGGACTCGAAATCGATGTCTGTGGAAGTTTATCGGCGCGGCGAGGGGAAAATGTGGAGTTATTATGCCTATGGGGAAGGAGAGGCCATTGTGCTTCGGAGCATTGAGTTTGAATGTGCTATTGAAGTGTTATATGAAAGTGTCACCTTGGAGGAGGGATCAGAGAACTAACGTCCTCACTACGAACATTTTTCGTGAGGTTGGCTAGATTCCCCGTGCATGGGAGGCAATGATTGGGCTATGGTAATCTGAAGTATTGTCTTTACCGGAATCTTCTATGGCTGATCGTTTTTTGCCGGGAGCCGTCGTTCATTGCCGCGATCGCCAATGGGTTATTCTGCCTGCCGATATCCCTGATGTGCTGCGGTTGCGTCCCCTCAGTGGCAATGAAGACCAAATTTGCGGCATCTATCGCCCCCTAGCCCTAGAGGAAATCACCGCCGCTCAATTTCCCCTGCCCACCGCCGACACGGCTCAAGACCATACCGCCGCCCAACTGCTCATGGATGCGGCTCGCCTCAGTCTCCGCAGTGGAGCCGGCCCCTTTCGCGCCCTCGGTCGCCTCTCGGTGCGGCCCCGCCCTTACCAGCTTGTGCCGCTGTTGATGGCCCTGCGGTTAGCGACGATGCGGCTTTTAATTGCCGATGATGTGGGGATTGGCAAAACCATTGAAGCGGGGTTAATTGCGCGGGAAATGCTCGATCGCAACGAAGTAAAACGCCTCGCCGTCCTCTGTCCCCCCCATCTCTGCGATCAATGGCAGCGGGAACTGCGGGAGAAATTTCACATTGATGCGGTGGTGATTCGCTCCGGCACGGTCAGCAAATTGGAGCGGGGCTTACCCCCCAGTGGGGATCATCATGTTTTCAGCTACTATCGCCATATCATCGTCAGCCTCGACTACGCCAAATCCGATCGCCGCCGGGCCAGCTTTCTCGCCCATTGCCCCGATTTCGTGATTGTCGATGAAGCCCACACCTGCACCCCTGGGGGCGGACGGAGCATCACCCAACAGCAACGGCATCAACTGCTTCAGGACATCGCCCAACGGGAGCAACAACACCTGATCCTGTTAACCGCCACTCCCCACAGCGGCCTAGAGGCCTCATTCCGGGCGATCATCGGTTTGCTCAAACCCCAGTTTGAGACTTGGGACATCAACCACTTGACCCAAAACCAGCGCATTGAGTTAGCCAGTCATTTTGTCCAGCGTCGGCGGGCCGATGTGAAGCGATGGCTCGGCAATGATACCCCCTTTCCCACCCGTGACCCCCTGGAGCAACCCTATAAACTCTCGAAGGAGTATGGCGATCTGTTTACGGGGGTTTATCAGTTTGCGCGGGGGTTGGTGAACACCGCTACAGCGGAGATGAGCCACGCCCAACGGCGGGGCCGGTATTGGGCCGCCCTGGCCCTGATTCGCTGTGTGATGTCCTCACCGGAGGCGGCGATCGCCACCCTCACCAACCAAGTCACCAAAACCGCCCAGGATCAGGGTTTGGAGATGGATATTGATGAGGATCTCATGGCCGCCTGCACCTATGATCCCACGGATCAGGAACAGGCCATGGATGCCCAGCCCACCATCGCCCTTGAGCAGGGGCAACGATCCTATCAGGATGCTGACCGGCGCAAATTGCGGGAATTTATCAAGGCCGCTGGTCAACTCAAAGGCGCAAAGGACAGCAAACTTCAGGGGGCGATCGCCACCCTCACCCCCCTCCTCGCCCAAGGCGACAACCCGATCATCTGGTGTCGCTACATCGCCACCGCTAACTATGTCGCGGCAGAATTACGCAAACAATTTGAGCAAAAACGGGGCAGTACAACCCGTGTGATTGCCATTACCGGGGAACTATCGGAAGAGGAGCGGGAAATCCGTTTAACGGAACTCAGCCAATACCCCCAACGGATTTTAGTGGCCACGGATTGCCTCAGTGAAGGGGTGAACCTCCAGGCCCATTTCAGTGCTGTGATTCATTACGATTTACCCTGGAATCCCAACCGCCTCGAACAGCGGGAAGGCCGCGTCGATCGCTACGGTCAAACCGCCAAGGTGGTGAAGAGTTACCTCATCTATGGCCAGGATAACCCCGTAGATGGTGCGGTTTTAGAGGTGTTGATCCGCAAGGCCGTGGCTATTCATAAAACCCTAGGGATTACTGTCCCCGTGCCGATGGATAGTGCCACAGTTTCGGAAGCCGTGTTTAAGTCCCTCTTTGACCGGAAAACCGATGCCCAACAGCTTTCCCTTTTGGATTTGCTCGATGGGGAGGAATCGGCCCAGGATCAGGTACATCGCAATTGGGATCGGGCCATTGAGCAGGAAAAGGCCAGCCGCACCCGGTTTGCGCAACGGGCGATTAAACCGGAGGAGGTGGAGCAGGAATTGGTGGAATCGGATCAGATTTTGGGGAATGAGGCAGATGTAGAGCGGTTTGTGAAGGCGGCCTGTGAGCGGTTGCACGTTTCTTTACAGCGCAAAAAGCAGGGTTGGCTCTTGCCGGCGATTCCCCTCCCCCTCAGGTCTAGCGTTGATCCCCAACTCCGTCTCCTCACGTTCACAACACCGGCCCCCCCAGGGGTGGAATATATTGGCCGCAATCATCCCCTTGTGGCCGGTTTAGCCCGCCATCTTTTAGAGCAGAGTCTTGTCCAGGGTGAGGAGGAACCCATTGCCGCCCGTAGTGGTTTAACGATTACTCAGGCTGTCAGTCAGCGCACGACGTTACTGTTGTTA
>JAABSU010000077.1 GCA_011390265.1 Spirulina sp. | reverse complement strand
TTGCCGGGGGTGGATGTTTGGGGGGAACCCTGGGGATGGCGACGGGGGGCGGGGGATTGGACGGGGGTAAGTGGGGCGATCGCCCGCCAGGCCGCTGTCCAAGTTCAACAAGGAGCGGGGACAATGCTGTGGCGGGGGGGGCTACCGGCTATTCATCCCTTCCAGTTTGAACCCATTCCCAACCCCGACGCTCAGATCTGGATTGATTATCGCCTTGCGCCCCCTGCCCCTTATCCAACGGTGGCCTGGTATCCCCGCGTTCTGTGGGTGGGGTTAGGGTGTGAGCGGGGGACGAGTTTGGCCTGGGTGGAGGCGGCGTTAACGCAGGTTTTGCAGGCTCAGGGTTTGGCGCGGGAGGCGATCGCCGGTGTGGCCACGCTGGATCTCAAAAGGGATGAGGTGGCCTTTTTGCAGCTTTGCGAGCAGGGGGGCTATCCCTTACGCACGTTCACCGCTGAAGAATTAACTCCGATCACCGTCCCCACCCCCTCCCCAATTGTCGCGGCAGCGGTGGGAACCCCTAGCGTCGCTGAAGCTGCGGCGCTGCGGGCCAGTGGGGGAACATTATTAGTGGAGAAACAGGTATTTAGTGATCCCAACGGGGGAGCGGTGACGGTGGCGATCGCCCTTGCCCCCCAGGAATACACCGGCCGCCCTGGGGATCTGGCCCTGGTGGGGATGGGGCCGGGGGCGTTGAGCCAAATGACTCCAGCGGCCCAAATGGCGATCGCCGCTGCCGATGTGGTGATTGGCTACAGCCTTTATTTAGATCTGATTCAATCCCTGCGCCGCCCCGGTCAAATTTGGGAAGCTCTCCCCATTACCCAAGAGGTGCAGCGGGCAGAGCGGGGGGCGACTTTGGCCCGTTGGGGGCTATCCGTGGCGGTGGTGTCATCGGGGGATTGTGGGATCTATGGAATGGCGGGGTTGGTGATGGAAACATTAGTGGCCCAAGGTTGGGATGGCAAAACCCCCCGGATCACCGTTTTACCCGGCATTACCGCCCTCCAAGCCGCTGCCTCACGGGTGGGAGCGCCGTTAATGCACGATTTTTGCGCTGTGAGTTTGAGCGACCTGCTCACCCCTTGGGATGTGATTGTTCAACGGTTAACCGCAGCGGCTCAGGGAGATTTTGTAACAGCGTTGTATAACCCGCGATCGCGCCAACGCCAGACCCAAATCGCCACAGCCCAAGCCATTTTCCTCCAATACCGCAGCCCTGAAACCCCCGTCGCCCTAGTCCAATCCGCCTATCGCCCCGAAGAAACCCTCACCCTCACCACCTTGGGGGAAATGCTCACCCAACCCATCGATATGCTCACCACCGTCTTAATCGGCAACAGCAACACCCGCCGTTACGAAGATTGGCTGATCACCCCTAGGGGCTACCAACTGCCATAAAAAACCCCTCGGGAGGGAGGGGTAACGGGGTTGAAAGAGAATCAATTTCTGGAGTCAACCGTGGAAATTAGCCGTTCTGCTTTTGTTTGCGTTTGGCAGCGGAGAAAAGGCCGCCCGCAACGGCAGTGGCGAGGAGGAATGTGGGTTCTGGGACGCTGCCACTTTCTGGGTTTCCCGGTTTTGTCCAGGTATAAACGCCGCTGTAGGATTCATGTTGATTGTCATCCAAAGCGGTAATCCCGGAAGCAACAGCACTGAAGCTATAGGCGTATTCCCGACCCTGAAATTCGCCATTTTTGTAAATATCCACCCGTGCTACTTCACTGGCTTGGAGGGCTTCTTGCAAGGTGTTTACGGTGGCCAGGATGGCGGTTAAACCTTCAATGGCAAAGGGGGATGCGGCAATTTGTTGATTCAGTTCGGTGGTGGTGATGCCCATTTGTACCGCCGCCGCCGCTTTTTGGGTATTGCTAGCCGTGGCCAGTTTTGCCAGTGTTTCGTACTGAGCTAATTTTTCCCCGGCGCGGGTTTGCAGGACGCTGCGCAGGTCGTAGAAGCCGACGGTGTGTATCGTCATGCCGCCACTCGCATCCATGGCGAACTGGGCAATGTTGGGGTCGCCGAGGCCTGCATATTTGAAGGTTTCTGCAAAGACGCTTTGAGCGGGGCTACTGAGATTGTCCCAACTGGTTTGGAAGCTGTTGTAACGGGTGAACAGGTCGTTCATCCATTGCGTCCCGTACTCCTGCCAGTCGGAGGTGGTGACGCTGGCGACTTTGGCGGTGTAGTTGCCAACGGTGGCGTTAAATTGAACGTTCTCCGTGACATTTTCGCCGGAGTAGTACAGCTCAACGTTGGTGCTAAAGTCCCCATCGGTGAGGGCCTGAATCGCTGCGGCTTGACCATACCGGTAAAGGGCATCGGGATCTGGACTGTGAGTATAGGTACGGTAGTTGGTTTCGGCATCGTCAAAATCGAGGGTCAACGACCAAGCCGGTTGAGCGGCGATCGCCCCCAGGCTAGCAAATAACGATAAACCAAGCAGTAAGCGTTGTGTCAGCATCATGGAAATCCTCCCCAAGTCAACTCGCGATTAAAATTTAAACTGTGTTTTGGGGATGTTAGACCCCGGTAGCTTCAGAAAGATCATCTCTTACCCTCTATTAAACTCAACTTTTGGCCAGTGTGGGTAAAGTCTTGATGAATTTTGCGGAAAAATTCATCAAGTTTGGGTAAAGGGACGAAGTTTGCAGCAAACCTAGACAGGATCAAGCTTTTATCCTTTTGGGAGAGTTAAATCCTGCCCCATGCCCCTTGGGTATTTTTCAGTATTTTGGCTGAATTTCCGGACTGAATCGAGATTTGTTGGACTGTTGCCCGGGGAACCTCCGCAAATTGCCTTGAATCCAAGGCTCGGGATCCTCTCCTCACGGGAGGGATCGCGGCCGGGCCATGGGCAATTTGGGTCTGTTTCCCCTTGATATTGGGCTGGCCACAATGGGCAAGATGGTTTAGAGTAGAGGGAAGCAAGTCCCCTCACCTTTACCTAAAACCTGATGGTGTTAGACCCCAACCTCTTCAACTTCAACACGGAAGAAGCCGACATGAACCTGCTTTTGCAGTATCTGAAGCAGCAACATCCCGAAGTTCTAGAGCAGGTAGCGCAGTCGGCAACCCCGGAAGTCAGGCAAATTATTACCCACAATGTCCAGGGCTTGGTGGGGCTGTTGCCCACGGAAGATTTTAATGTCCAAATCATCACCGATCGAGACAATATGGCCAATTTGCTGGCCTCGGCGATGATGACGGGCTATTTTTTGCGGCGCATGGAGCAACGCATGGAGTTGGATGCGTCCCTCGACAATACAAACTCACTATAGGGAACGGATGATGATGCAGGGGTTACGTCGCGGGGCGATGGGTGCGCTCAAGCAAATCGCCTATTTCACAATCCTAGCGGTGGTGGTGATGGGCGGGCTGGCTCCAGGGGCGATCGCCCTCACCAGTGTCCAAATTTCTGATCTGGATTACCATGAATGCCCGGCCAACTTAGCAGAAGGGGCCGTCACCAGCATGGGCATTCAGGAGGCGAACTGTTTCCTGGTGACGGGGAAGGCGACGAATCCTACGGGCAAGTATGTGATTGATGCGGATGTGTTCGGGCGGATTTACGATGCCAATGGCAATCCGGTGCTCCAAAACCGCACCCGAATCGGCTCAATTCCGGAAATCCCCCCCGGCGAAAGTGATTTTCAAATCCGGATCATGGTGGCTGCGAACCAACCCACGCCGCTCCAACTGAAGCAGTTCAAAGCCTCAGGCTTTACGGCTAAGGTGCGCCCCTTCTACTTTGCCGAAGACGATCAACTCAACAATTATTAAGTGGTGAATCCCCCTTTTTAATTGGGGGTGAAAAGAAGTCCTCTGATGGGCTGGCTAGCTTGTTGGAATTTCATCTAGGGATGCTTTAATGCCCATAATTACCGTTATGGGATTTAGGCTGAGTCCCCCCAAGATCAGAAACCGGGTTGGGGGGGTTGGCTCGTTTTCTGCCTAAGTTGTCCTAAAAACCCGGTTTCTTGGGACTCCGCTCGGAAACTGGGCCGGGTGGATTGGCTCGTTTTCCCAGAAACCGGGTTTCTTGCATCCCCTCCAGCCTAAAAACTTTTCGTGGATCATTCTCGTGGATCGTTGGAAGAGGAGATGGCTAAAACAAGCACAACTATTTAGGATTTTCTGCAAAGTTCTGAATTTGCTCTACTTGAAGGTTAAGTACATCCGCGATCTGTTGAGGGTTTAAACCAAAATCCAATAATTTAGTAATCGTGTTTTGTTGCTCAGGGGTTACAGTGCTTTTTGGGCTTGTTGAAGTTGTTTCAATATTTGGATCTAATGGCTCAGAACTGGCACAAAGACTGAGATGTCCAATTTGAATAGGATTAATTAATTTAGAGTTTGAGTTGGCAATGCCAAGACGTTCAATCGTTGCACAAAAATTGGATTTGTTGAGATCTTCCCCCAATGCGGCCGACAAAAGCTGCCAAAGTTCATAGCCTTCGTCTTTTACATGACCTGCGGTACATCTGTACTTTTTGGCGATATCAGCATACTTCTGACCGCTGAGAACTCCTTTAAGGATACTACTTTGCAAATTATTCAAGTGCTTACCAGTATGTTGAAAAACAAGCTCATCAAGAGACTTCAAGACGATCTCCCAATCCATGGCAACTCGCTAACCTCACAAAGGGCCACCGCCATTATCCGCTAAAATCCGCCTAATTCACAATTTCTTAAGAAAAGTCCCGCTATTTTCCGCCTTTCTCCGTCTTGGCTATCCTGGACAGACAGATTAGCATGAGCTTGCGAACCTTCAAGGATTGCCTTGGCAATGTAACGATTTGTTACATCATTTTAATTGGTACGCATAAAAAAAGCAGTCGATTCCTAGGGTACACAGTAACAACCTCAATCATTTTGGGAGATACCACAGTGGCAAGCAAGCAAATGGGTACAGTGAAAATACTTAGTAGATCTAAGCCCTACTAATTTTGTTTTGGAGGAATAAGCTTTTAATCGAGAAAATAATTCCTTGAATTAATGCACATTCGACAACAACTATCTTGGATTTGAGGTAATAAGCAATGAACATGGATCAGAAATTGCGGGATGCTATTGAGCAAGGGAAGGAGCAAATTAAGCTAGGTTCAAAATCATCTGATCAAACCCTTGCTATATTAATCAGCACTCTTGCTAATTATGTAGCCAGTTATCCCGTAGCAAAAACACTTAAAGAGCAACTGGAAGATCTTAAGAAAAAAAAGGCTGAGTGAAAAACATTTATATTGTGTAGAGCAAGCCGATCGTCATTATCATTTAAGTTTCTGCACTAAATCCTTGTATAGTAAGAACTTAAGTGCGGTCAACATACAGATTAGATGCCGATCAGCTTAGTTTTATCAAAGAAACTCATTTAATGATTCAAGTTCTCCTGTTTTACATCTATAAAGCAACGCCAGAGGTTATATGTCAATCAATGAACTGATTCAAGAAAAACTTGAAGAAATGGAAAATAATCTTGATAGAGGAGAATATTTTTTAGAAAAGGGCGACATTTCTTCAGCTTTTGAGAGCTTTAACTATGGTATCTCTAGTTACTACTGGTTCATAATGTTTAATCAAAACGGAATGATTGAATCCACATCAAAATCTTCTTTCTTGGACACATTAAATTTTCCAAGAGATTCCGCAAAAATACGTGCACCATTACTTATTGTACTGTGTCGTTTTTTGTGCAATTTAGCAAAATCTTGTGAAGACAAAGTAATAAAAGCTTACATTTTTGAAAAAATATACATCGTTGTCGAGTGTTTAGGTACTTACCAAAAATTCCTTAATCGTGATGATTTAGAAACATATGATGCATTGCAAAAAGGTCAAGATGTACGAAAAATTTCAATTGATATCTATGCCACTCAATTAGAGCAATTAAAACAGAAAACAAAAGATGAGGTAGATAGTGGCTTCGATTTATTACGTGAATCGCTAGCATCAATTTCAAGCTTAGATATTTTTCCAGTCAAACTGGAAGAATCAAAAAGAGAAACACAATCAAGTTCTTGTTTTATTGCAACCGCAGCCTATGCAACATCTGAGCATCCTGACCTCGATACATTCCGCCACTTTCGTGATCAATTCTTACTGACGAATTCTGGGGGTCGTCTGGCTGTCAATATTTACTATCGAGTCGGGCCTCATCTAGCAACTTTCGTCAAATCTACTCCCTTAGTTCAACAGAATGTACGCAGGAGTCTTGAGTTTTTAGCCCAGAAAATACGGGGTTAATAAAACTTCTAGAAATCTAACTAAGAAATTTTGCAGTGTGGAGGATCTTGAACTAAAGCTTTTGTATGTTTTTCGATCAAAATAATGTTACAATTCTTGCAAACATAGATTTTTCTAGAGGTATTTTTCATGAGTAGATGGTATCCTGGCGCAAACAAATGGGAAAACAAAAAAAATTGTAAAATCAAATACGCATTTGATAACAAAGGAAAATGTATAGAAATACTCTTAGCTCGTGCTGGACTAAGCGATAAAGAAGCAGATTCAGATCATATTCATATCTATCGAATAGGTGAGAATGATCAAGGTGCAACATTCAGAGATCAATCTGGAAAAATACTTAATCTTTCTGATTATGATATCCAACAAATTCTCTCTGGGGCTAGACCGCTTTTTTAGGAGTATCAAGAAGTGAAGATCTTTATAGATCAGCACATTTCATCATCTAGCCATTGTGCTAAGTAAACCTTTTGAAAAACTTTACAGGATTAACGATGACTGATATTTACACAAGATTAACTATTGGACAGACAGAAGCATTGCTCGAAGATGTACCTGGATTCACACGGCACAAAGATGATATTTATTTTGTAAACTTGTATGGAAATATTCACACATTGGTTTTACGTCTTGAATCTGGTGAAATTTTTGAGCTTTATACACGGTTCGAGGGTAACTACTCTGTGGGCAGATCAAATGAATGGAATGAAAACAGAAAATTTTCCCGATCATATGTAGATAATGATGGTAATCTTATTTTACAGTCAGACTACTCTTTTGAGGGAGGATCTACTATTAATCATTTCGCGAAATTTGTAGCCCGATACAGATATGCACTCGAATTGTTTACAAAAGAAGTTGCTTTGTAGGAATTAGTCTAAGTAGGAATGACTAATCATTTGTAAGATGCCGAATCTCTGAAAACGTCAAACCATTGTTCAGCATGGGTTACACAGATTGAGCTATTTTACATTTAATTGATCCTACCTACTTAAAAAACTCAAAGCCTTAACGTTCAATGTAAAAATACATCAAAAAAGAGGGAAAAATGGCCATTGAAGTTCAGTATGATTATCTTCATGAAGTTGATGGTTCTATACGGTTATTGTACAAAGGAACAGCAGATTTTCTGATTGCTCGCAAGAAATCTCAAGATACAGTTGAAGTTATTGATATTTATGTTGCACCTGCGAATCAGAAGAATGGCTACGGCAAAGAAATGGTAGAATTTTTACTTAATAAGTGTGTCCAATGCAAAATTCGTAATGTCACTATTAAATCCAATGAAAATCCTGATTGGTGGCAAAAAGCAAAGGGATTTAAAAATGGTTATTTAATCAGCACTTAGATGGATGAAAAATTCCTAGAATCATGAAAATTCTCGTGCCATAGCTTTGCTGTGCCACGAGAATTTTCGTTGGTTATAACACTGATTCATGGCAAAGGCGGTAGAGCATCCGGGAGGGCATTACTTAGCAGAGGGAACTACCCCCACACTCGCCCCAAATTCAATAGAAAACCCGGTAACACTTCTTCCCCAGACAACTCAGCCGGATTTGATAAAACCTCCACTGCCAAACCCGCCCGATAAACCTCCACAACCTGATTTTGCGGATCAATTAACCAACCCAATTTTGCCCCATTTTCCAGATACTCCTGCATTTTTGCCTGTAGCGACTGCAAACTATCCGAAGCCGATCGCCACTCCACGACAAAATCCGGGCAAACCTGCGGAAACGTCCCCCGCTCCTCATCCGTCAGCGCATCCCAACGACCTGGACTCACCCAGCAAACATCGGGAGAAAGAATTGCACCATTAGGTAAAGTAAAACCTGCTGAAGAATCGAAGGCTTCTCCCTGTTGATACCCTTCATGCCAACGATACAACTGGCCAATGAGCGCAAAATTGCGCTTTCCTGTTTCCCAGCCCGTCGGTGGATTCACAATTAACTCTCCCTTTGCCGTTCTTTCCAGTTGCAATTCCCGATTACTGGCAGCAAGAACAGCAAACTGTTCCAAAGTGACAGAAAGCTGCAAGTCTAGCGGTAGCTCCAATAACAGTGTTTCCGGTTGTGTGGGCGCTTGTACCATGACTGATTCAAGGAGTGGAACGTAGGGGCGTTGGCGTAAGCCTGCCGGAGGCACAAAAATTTTTCGCCCCCACACCGATTTATTTTACAACCCGATTCCCGATTACCAGGCGATCGCCCCTCCATCCGCCCTCGGTTCCGTCCCCGCCCAAAACGTCCCCCCCTGATTCATAATCATCTGCCCCTTGCCAAACTCATGGATCGCCGGCGAAACCGTCACCCGATGGCCCCGCTCCATTAAACCCGCCGCAATACTCCCCTCCACCCCCGGCTCCAACATCACCACATTGTCCCGTAAAAACCGCCAACGGGGGGCATCTAACGCCGCCTGGGGATTCATGCTGTAATCCGTCGTATTGACCACCATTTGCACATGACCCTGAGGCTGCATCTGCGCCCCCATCACCCCAAACGGCCCCAACGCCTCACCCCCCCGCGTCAGAAAAGCAGGAATAATCGTATGGAAAGGACGCTTATTCGGCGCTAATTCATTGGGATGACCCGGAATCAGATTGAAACCCCAAGCCCGATTTTGGAGCGCGATCCCCGTTTCCGGAACCAATACCCCACTGCCAAAATTCATAAAATTCGACTGAATAAACGACACCATGAACCGCTGATCCGCTGCGCACAGATACACCGTCCCCCCCTTTGGGATGCCTGGATTGGCCAGGGGGAGAGCGCGATCGCCCACCAGTCGCCGCCGTTCCGCCCCATATTCCGTCGTGAGGAACGCTTCCGGGGGGATGGGCATCGTTGCCGGATCGCTGATATAACGTTGGGCATCGGCAAAGGCTAACTTCATCGCCTCAATTTGCCGATGGAACGAGATGGCACTGTCCCTCAGTTCCGCCGCCAGATCAAAACCCGCCAAAATATTCAACGCCATTAATGCCGTAATCCCCTGGCCATTGGGGGGCATCTCCCACACCTCCACATCCCGATAGGCAATACTCAGCGGCTCCACCCAATCCCCCTGATGGGCCGCTAAATCGGCACGGGTGAGCCAGCCGCCGGTTTGGGCGGAAAATTGGGCGATTTGTTCCGCAATGCTGCCCTCGTAGAAACTCGCGCCGCCCTCATCGGCTAACCTGTTCAACGTTGCGGCATGGCCCCGACTGCACCAGGTTTCCCCGGCATGGGGCGCACGATCGCCCGGAAAAAATACCGCCTTAAATTCCTCATACTCCGGCCCCTGCACCGCCGCAAACCGATGGGCCTCCCGTTGCCAAGCCAAGGCCGTCACCGGGGACACGGGGAAACCCGCCGTCGCATAGTGGATCGCCGGAGCGCACAATTGCGCCCAAGGCAAGGATCCCCACCGTTCCCACAAGGCCCGCCACGCCGAAA
Organism: Spirulina sp.; assembly: GCA_011390265.1. Taxonomy (GTDB): domain Bacteria; phylum Cyanobacteriota; class Cyanobacteriia; order Cyanobacteriales; family Spirulinaceae; genus Spirulina. The sequence continues at coordinate 6,320 of JAABSU010000077.1, read as the reverse complement.
CCGCCCCCGGTACGGTGACGCTGGGCCAACCAAATTGGGGAATTTCCGAGCCGTACTGATCGCGCTTCATCCCCGCCGGACTCCGCCCCGAACCATTGAAACCATGGAGCTTTGTCCCATCCCACACCAAGGCAAAGGCATCGGAACCTAAACCATTAGAAGTGGGTTCAACGACGGTGAGGGCGATCGCCATCGCGATCGCCGCATCCACCGCATTCCCCCCCGCCTGCAACATTTCCATCCCCGCCAAACTGGCCAAGGCCTGGCTCGTCGCCACCGCCCCCCGATTACCGAGGACAACCCGCCGCTGGGAAGGATAGGGATAAGTAATCAACACCATAGTTTCCATTGATCCAAACTTGCCCCATAGCATAGCGGTTTCAGGCCCAGGCAGTCATGGCGTAATCATCAATTGTTAACGACAACTACCCTTGGCGTTCGTGCAGCGTCTCCGCAGGAGAATCGCACCTCCATTCCCCCTTGCTTACAAATATCGCCAATTTCCCCAAAACTTATGCCGCACGGGCGTAACATAATGGCGCAGCACAATCTCCCGACCCGCATAGCAATCGCCCCACTCAAACTCATCATCCCGCGCCATCACATACCGATCCAACGGCAACGGCTTCGCCCCGTCTCGATGGAGCGTGAGGTGCACCATTGTTTGTTCTGTGAAGTAATTGGGGGGGCCTGCTAGGGATAGGAATCGGGCCATGGCCTCAGACCAGTCCGGGGGATGGTCAAAGATGATAAAACCGCCGTTGATGGGTTCTTGTGGGGGTATCCCTGTTAAAATCCGCTCATCAAAGGCGGGATCAGCATCGGGGAGATAGTAGGATTGCCCCGGATTGGCGGTCAACAGTTCCGGGAGTGATGGCCCGCCGGGAAAAAAGAAAATATCGGAATCACTGTAGATTGTCGGCCCGTCGATGGGAATCGCAAGAATCATCGTCAGCTTTTTGCCCATGGGATTGAGGGCGGCATAGTCCGCCACCGCTGGCGGCAGGGTGCGATCCGCGTTAGCGGCAAACTCTGCCAAGGGAACCACCGTAATACAGGGATGAATCCGCCGCAACAGTTCAATCTCCCCTAAACGATGGCTGCCATCGGAAACAATCACATAGCGATCGGGCACGCCAACGAACTGGAGGAGCGATCGCACGCTGGCCACCTGTTCCGGCAAATCCCGCCCACAGGAGAGGGCATAAACCGACGCGGCAAACCTGGGCCCGCAATTCAGAGGCCGTTGGCTGATCTGAGCTAACCGCCGCCCATACCACCACCGCATCCCCTGGCCCTTCAAGCGAGATCCCCGATATCCCCAATTCACCATCTCCCTACCTCCATTTTGCCTTAGCATCAATGAATACCTTCGCCCCCGGCAACTGCCCAAAGGCGGCCTTAAATCGCAATTCCCAAGGTAGGGGGCCAAAGTGCGATCGCAACGCCCCCACCTGCTCCTGAAACACCGCCATTCGCCCCTTCGCAAAACTATCCCGACACAAACTATAAAGGCAATCCTGGGCCTGATCCCGAATTTCAGCGCCAATCTCTGCATCGCCATAGACCCGCTCACAGAGTCGAAACGCCTCCCGCGCCCAAATTTGCATTTGTTGGCTCGATTTACTCTGATCATGTAATCGCCAATAAGCTAAAATATTCGGCTCAAATGTAAACTTATATCCCTTGAGTAGCAGCCGTAGGATAAACTCTTGATCCATACAGTGATGATAATCTAAATCCAACCGTTCCCCAGCTTGAATCACGTTTTGGGTGAGAAAAATACTGTGATTTGTGACAGCAGAATAGGGGATCATATTGGCCACCATTGCCGGTTTTACCGGATAGGCAAATAAATAATCTCCTGCCTCATTGAGGTGATCAATTTTGCCATAGATCACATCACTATCGGGCTGATTTAACCAGGCTTGGGCAGCAAAATAAAAGGCGTGGGGGCCGTAGAGATCATCGGAATTTTGCCAACCCACCAATTCCCCCGTGGCCTGGTCTAACCCTTGATTAACGGCATCGGATTGACCCCGATCGCCCCGACTCACCCATTGGATTAAACCATCATATTTGCGTAAAATTTCCAGGGTGCGATCGCCACTCCCCCCATCAAAGACCAATAATTCACAATTAGGATAATTTTGCAGCAACACCGAGCGAATTAAGGCCTCCAAATATTGGCCTTGATTAAAACTCGGCGTGACGATCGTGATTTTCGGATAACGGGGCAATGGCGTTAAGGGCGGCGGCTCCGCTGTCCAGGGCCAGCCGATATGATCCGAGGGAGGGGGGGGAAGGGGGATAGACATGGGTTGATCACAATGGGGCAGTTTCTCGATCAAGTGAGATCTATACTCAAGCCCCTCGCCCTCCTTGGGAGGGGTTTGGGGTGAGGGCGGAAGGATGTATTTGATGACCATGAAAACGGTATTTTCCGGCCCTAACCCATCGCAGCGGTTAGGGGAAATTGTACGGCTTGATGGAGTTCATGGCGGGCTTGGGGGGCGCGGTAAATTTGTTGGAGGCTATGCCAAGCGGTGAGGGATTTGGTGCGATCGCTCTCCAACTGGGCCATCACTGCCGGCAACGCTTCCCCGAGGGGCTGCTTCAATTGGTACTGTAAAAATTCCTCCAGCACATAGCTATCCTGTAAATCCCCTAACACCGATTGAATCTGTTTAATATGCTTGATGTGGGTATGGTAGGGGTCGCCATAGAAGGGGGCAAACAGTTCTAATTGATAACGGGTTTGTTTGCCCAATTTGCGCAGATCGTGAAGAATTTCAATTTCTGTGAGGGCTGCTTCTGGGGCGAGAAAAAAACCCGGATGGAGGAGAAACTTGCTGACTTGGGGGGCCAGTAAATCCGCCAACACCAAAGCAATGGGGGCGTTGGCGATGGGGTAATAGGTGGGGGTGGCCAGCCATTGGTTAAAGGCGGTGTGGAGGGTTTGGTAGTGGCCTTTGTGGGTGAGGGCGCGGCGGACGGATTTGAGCCGCTGTTTATGCTGTTTGCGGGTGACGGGGGCGATCGCCTCTAAACATTTTTGCTCCTGAGGGGGAATGGCCAGGGCATAGTGATTAAACAGGGTTTCGCTCAAAACATCCAGATCCCGCAGCCGCCCTAAAATCTGGGCCACCTTGCCAATCTTGCGACATTGAATCACCGGGGGGAGATCTAACGCTGGGGCAAAGCCAACGAGGGCGGAACGGAGGCGGCGCATCCCCACCCGCATTTGGTGGACGGCTTCCGGGTCTTTGCCCTTGAGCACTTCCGGTTCATGGGTGCAAACGGTGTCGAAATGGGTGGCGATCGCCACATAGGCCCAGTCGCCCAAGGTTTGAGCCGTTGTGGAGGTCGGGTAATTCATCAAAAAAGCTCCGAGGGTAGATGAGTGTAGGAGGAAGCTGTTGCATTCCACAACAGAGACAGACTATCTTTAAGAGTACAGAGAGCGTGTTAATTTCCCCACCCTTCTTAATCCTAATTTTTGTATGCCGAGCCGTAAGGTAGAGCCAACTGTCTCCGTTGCGCCCCCAGATGCAACCATTGAACTCGTTTTTTTAATCCCGAAGCCCGATTGGTACAGTATTTGGGGCTGGCTGTTAGCCCTGTTGTAGTGGCCTTTTCAGGATCGCATCTTTGTGGCGATCGCTACAGCACGTTGACCCTCAATACTTACCCCTAGGATCAAGCCCGACCCGTTTGATCATCGGTTTACCATTAAAAACTTTTTATGAAACCCAGCCCTGCCCCCCAATCTGTTTCCGAGTTTTTAGGCCAATATCGCAATGGCGATCGCCAGTTTGACCAGTTAGCCCTCCCCCAAGCCCACCTCTCCCACGAGGTTTTAAACCACAGCATCCTCAACGCCGCCATCCTCACGGAAGCCCAACTGCACCACGCCCAACTCCTCCAAGCCAACTGGCAAGGGGCGGATCTGCGGGGGGCAAAAGCCACCCATTGTCTCGGGATTGGTTTGAACCTCAGCCATAGCCATTTGGCCGACTCTGATTGGACACGCTCCAATCTCAGCGGCTTGGCCTGGGGAGGGGCAGAGGTGTCCCACGCCTGTTTTAATCATGGGACGTTGATCAATAGTAGTGGTTTGGAGTTGGTGGGCGATCGCCCCCGTTTCCATGGGGCCGACCTCACCGGAGCCACCTTAACCCGCGCTCACATCCCTGGTGCAGATTTTAGCCAAGCGGTATTGATCCAAGTCATGGCCAGCCACCTCAAGAGTCCGGGGGGGAATTTTCAAGGGGCGATCGCCATTCGCAGCTACTTCAACCACGCCCAACTTCCCAGCGCCAATCTGCGGGGAGCCAACCTCAGTTATGCCGATTTGCGGGGAGCCGATTTAACTGGCGCAAATCTTCAAGGGGCAATCCTCGAAGGGGCCAACCTCAGCAACGCCCAACTCGATGGGGCCAACCTGCGGGGAGCGCAACTGATTGGCGCAGACCTCCACGGCGCAACCCTGCGCCAAACCCAACTCCAACGGGCCAACCTCACCAGCGCCAACCTCCTCAGTGCTGACCTCACTGAAGCCAACCTGCACGCGGCGATCTTGGCCAAAACCGGCCTCCTGTTCGCCCAGTTAACCGGCGCAAACCTCAGCCATGCCGCCGTCAAAGGGGCCAATTTCATCGGAGCCAACCTGAGTTTGGCCATCTGCACCGGCACACCCCTCAATGAGGCGGCAATTTTAGGCGGATAACCTGTGGGGGCGCAAAATTTTGCGCCCCTACCTAGAATTTTTTGCCCCCACTGGGTATTTCTCCCCCTTTTTATCAAGAAGGGGGAAAAAAGCAGCGTCTATTCACCTGGGGGATTAAAATAAGAGGATGCACACGCTTTGTGGAGTAAATTGAGAAGAATGAAAAAAGTGGGAACCCATCTGGTTGTTGAGGCATGGCAAGCACCCGCAACGCTCCTGAACGACCCGGAACGAATCCGCCGGGCGTTAATTGATGCCATTGATGCAGGGGAAGCAACCTTGATCGACCTGTGTGTACACCAGTTTAGTCCCCACGGCGTGACCGCAACGGCGACCCTGGCTGAGTCTCACATTGCGATTCACACCTGGCCCGAATATGGCTATTTTGCCGCTGACTTTTTCTTCTGTGGTGCAGGCAAGCCCAAAGTCGCAGCAGAAGTCCTGCGTAACGCGCTTCAAGCCCAGAAGGTTGATGTTCAAGAAATTGACCGTGGTTTTCCGGCCACTGAACCCGCGCTGCAACTAGCGGTTTAGCCCTAAAAAATCCGGGGCAAATTTTCCCGCCCCGGCATAACCCATCCCACCACAGGGGGCCTAAAGGCCCCCTCTTTTTTTGTCGCTATCCTGCTGCGTTTTAATCCTGAGGATCCCCCCGGCTACGCCGACCCCCTTAAAAAGGGGGTTAAATTCCAGAACCCCCCTTTTTAAGGGGGGCAGGGGGGATCCCGCAGGGCCTTAGGGGAGCAGGGGGGATCTAGGCATCAAACCATTCGAGGGTGGCTTCTTCCTTGGTGTTGGTGTGGCGGGACGGTGTGCCGCGCTCAAACTTCATGTGGATGGCGCGGGTTTGCTCCCCATCGGAGGCGATCGCCATGATGGGATAATCCAATTCCCCATCCTGGAAGGACATTTGGAATCGGAATGTGCCATCTTCATTGAGCTTAATCGGCCGGCCGCCAATGGTGACGGTGGCATCGGGTTCCGTTGCCCCATAGACAATCAGTTCTGCATCCGCCACGAGCCAGAACTTACGGGGGCGAATCGGAGGTGCAGAGGCAGAGAAGCCCACCCCAGACATCCCCATCCCAGACATCGTTAAGCCGCTCATCCCGGCCCCCGACATCATGCCCATCCCGGACATCATCCCGGCTCCGGACATCATGCCCATTCCTGAAGCATTCAGACCCGCACCAGACATCGTTAAGCCAGCACCGGACATTGTTAAGCCCATTCCTGAAGCCGTCAGACCCATGCCAGAGGCAGTTAAGCCAGCCCCGGACATCATGCCCATACCAGACATCATGCCCATACCAGACATCATGCCCATCCCGGAAGCCGTGAGTCCCATTCCTGAAGCTGTCAGACCCATACCAGAGGCAGTTAAACCCATCCCTGAAGCCGTCAGACCCATGCCAGAGGCAGTTAGTCCAGCCCCAGACATCATGCCCATGCCGGAAATCATGCCCATACCAGACATCATCCCCATACCGGACATCATGCCCATCCCGGAAGCAGTGAGTCCCATTCCTGAAGCTGTCAGACCCATACCAGAGGCAGTTAAACCCATCCCTGAAGCCGTCAGACCCATGCC
>JAABSU010000076.1 GCA_011390265.1 Spirulina sp. | reverse complement strand
GGGATAAGGCCGGGGACAGTTCGCTGATCGGTAAGCCCGTCGTGGCCATGATCAGATCTAAAGGGGTGGGTTCGGTGGGGGTGGCTTCCCAAACTTGTTTAAGCAAGGGATCTAAATCTGGGGGTGGGGTTACGGCGGTGGGGATCAGGGGGGGTGCGATCGCGGCGCTAGGATTGAGCAATTCTAGGGAGAGTTGGCCACCCGGCAGATCTAAATGGGGAATTTCCCCCAATGCTTCTAACAGCGGTTTAACCCCTAGAATTAACTGCGCCCCACTATTGAGCAATTCCAAACAACCCAAGGATTGGGGCTGATCCAACGAACCCGGCAAGCTATAGACATCGCGGTTAAATTCGGCACCATAGCGGGCGGTAATTAATGCCCCTGACCGTTGGGCCGCCTCCATCACCAACACCGCCCGACTCAACCCAGCAATAATCCGGTTGCGGGGGGGAAAGTTGCGGGCTTCGGGGGGAGTGCCGGGGGGATAGTCGCTGAGGATTAGCCCTTGGGTTTGGATCTGTTCGTAGAGGCGGCGATTACTTTTGGGATAAATCACATCAACCCCCGTTCCCAATACGGCGAGGGTACGGCCCCCGGCCTTGAGGCAAGCTTCATGGGCGACGGTATCGACCCCGGCGGCCATACCGGAGACGATTGTAAATTGGTGTTGGCTGAGGTGAGTGCTGAGTTGATTAGTCCAGCGGCGGCCGTAGTCGGTGATGTTGCGCGTGCCGACCATGGCGATCGCCGCCTTCTCCCCCCGATTTTCCGCCTCATCCACCACGCCGCGATAGTACAGCACTGCGGGCGGGCTGGGGATTTCCAAGAGTAACCAGGGGTAGTCGGGATCGGCGGCCGTCCAAAATTGAATGCCGGTGCGATCGCAATCCTCCAACAATTGATCCGGGTCAAGGTGCGATCGCGCCTCAGTAATCACTTCCAATAACTTCGGGCCAATCCCCGGCACCGTGCGCAATGCCGTCGAGGTGGCCCACCAAGCCTCCCTCAGCGTGCCAAACTCCACCACCAACTGCTGCACCAACCGCGGCCCCACCCCATTAATCCGGGACCATGCCAACCAATAGGGGCGATCGTCGCTCATCTTTGACCCTAAACTTTCGCCCCCTAGCTTGCCATGAAAGGCTAAGATTGGCTAGACCATCCCTAGCCTCAGACTCACCGGGAAAACGGATCCCCCCTGCCAAGACGGGCGATCATAAGGGCCGCCATTCCCGGTCTTGGCCCGTTGGTTATTCCGCAATCTCAAGTACACTAGGAAAGCAATCATCAAACTGATTTGCCCGCCCGTTGCCCTGACCCTCCGCAGGAGTCATCGACCACACTATGTTTATTCTCAAACGGCAGGATGTTGAAATTTCGAGCGTTCAGCACCCCAAGCGAGAACAACAAATCCCCGTCTTGAAGTATCAAGATCAAACCTTTCGCCTCATTAGTGTTTTTGATGTCAATCAAGCTGAGGAGGCGAAAACCTTCTGGAAAGACCTGACGGATAATCAGGGTAAATTTTGCGTGCTGCTCCAGGAAGACCATCGCCATAGCGTTTGGGGACGATTCCGGCTGGAGCAACTGGGGGATGGCGGTGATGAAGCCAGCCCTGTGGCTTTCGTGCAGGCCTGCCTACTGATTTTGCAGGCGGTCTATTTTGATGTGGAGGAACTCCTCGGCGGCCGCCAAGCCAAGCTTTTCCAGCAGGAGATCACCACTGCCTTTCAATCGCGCCAAATTCCGGAAATGGCTTCCCCCAAGGCAATGGAGCAAATGCTGAAGGTAGATCCCCTCGGTAACTTTAAAGCTCCCAGTTGGGCAGAACAGCATTTAATTGCAATTTTGCAAGAGATTTATCGCATTGGTAAAGAGTTTTTTGGCAATACCAATTTTGCGGAAGAACTCAATGATATTTTGCTCGATATGCCCGATGGCGATCGCCAAGGTTTTTTGGCCTGGTTGAAGCAGTCCACCCTGGGTAAACAGTGGGGTTAAGAGTTCAGACTTAGGTTCAGACTCAGGTTCTAGACTCAATTTTGGATTAAATGGACATCGCGCTGCGGGAAGGGGATTTGAATGCCCTCGGCATCAAAGCGTTTTTTCAAGCTTTCCGTTAAATCAAACCACACAGTCCAATAGTCCATCTGATGGACAAAGGGGCGCACGGCAAAATCAACACTGCTCTCATTGAGCTTAAAAACTCCCACCATCGGCGGCGGCTCTGACACAATCAGGGGATGGGCCCGCACCACTTCATAGATCACCTGTTTAACATGATCAATGTCCGCCCGATAACTCACCCCAAACACCATATCAATGCGACGATAGGGCTTGCTGGAATAGTTGGTGATTTTTTCATTGGTGAGCTTGGCATTGGGAATAACGGCGACGATATTTTGGAGGGTGCGAAGTTTGGTGGTGAGGATTTGGATTTCCTCCACTGTGCCTTCCATACCAGCCCCTTCGATGTAGTCATTGACGCGAAAGGGGCGAAAAACAATAATCAACACGCCGGCGGCAAAGTTCGACAGGGAACCTTGGAGGGCTAACCCAATGGCAAAAAAGCCGGAGGTGAGGGCGGCGACGATCGCCGTGGTTTGAATGCCCAAATGTCCTAACACGATCACCGCCACAAACGTGAGGGAGCCGAAATAGGCGAGGTGGACGGCAAAGGAAACTAGGGTTTCATCAATGCCCGCTTTCTGCATTAACTTTTCGGTGGCGCGTTGGACGATTTTCGACAAACGCAAACCGATGAAAAAAATCAGGCCGGCAACGATGAGTTTTAGCCCAAAGTTAATGATGACGTTCTGAAGGTCGAGCAGCAATTGCTGAAGATAGCTAATTTCTAAAAAGTTTTCGAGATCTTCGAGGCTTTCAAGGTTAAACTCTGGATTCATCAGCACAAGGGCGATCGCGATCGCATTCTACTGTGGGTTTAAGGTGGTATTTAAAACCATAACAAGTCTAGAGACGGGGAAAATAGGATCCCGTTCCGCAACCCCTCGGTCGGGGCAAACTTCTTGCTCTGAGGATAGCGCATTTCCGGAGGGATTGAGTAAAAATACTCACTTTGTCAAGGGTAAAACGTAAAGTTTTTTATGGCAGGTGCGGGGAATTAGGGGGGCCACTGCTAGGATGAGATTCATAAAATTGACCGCGTTTTTGCGTGTTATGTTCGCTCGCACCCCCAACCTACGTCAATGGCATTTCCTGGGGTGAGGTTTTTTGGAGTTTCTTGGCATGAAGCATTACAGCGATCAATGGATTGATGAATGGTGTCTGGATAATGGCTGGACGGATCTGTTCGAGGAGCGGCCGGGAAACTATTGGGCGTTTCCTCCCGGAGCAGTGATGCCGGAGCCGATCCCCACCTCGGTGCTGCGTTCGATTAAGGCGGCAAAGGGTTGGTGTGAAGAGGAGCGGGTGGTGGTGTTGATGGGGGCGATCGCCGCCGCCACCTCCCTGCTGTTGAGCTATTTCACCCATTCACCGATGCCCTTGGTGTTTGCCTTTGCCTGTGGCGCGGTTTTGAGTGCTTTACTTGAGGTGGAGGAAGGTTAAGCGCCCTTTAAACCCTAATCCAAGCCGGGGCCGGGGTGATTCGCTCTGATCGCTCCCCCTCCCTGCTCTCCCATGGCGAAAATCCCTCTTAGCTCAAACTAGGAGGGATTTCACAGCAATCAGGCGGTAGAACTAAGGCAAGATCGCCCTAGAGATCCCCACCCTGGAGTGCCAACAAAAACACAACCACCGGCCCAGCGACGAAAATTAACGCCAGGAACACCAGTTGAAAAATCACTTCAAAATTGATTGCACCGAAAAAGTTCATTAAGAAGTCCATAGTCTTTCCCCGTTCCAACCCGATATAAAAACTAACAAAAATTCATGGTTAATATTACCGGATAGGGGGAACCGCTGAACATCCCCTTTCAGGAACGATACAAAACTATACAAAACCCCCAAATTCCATGGCTCTCTGGCAATGTATTGAAAACTGTGGTGCTTGCTGCCACCTCGATCCGGGCGATCGCCCCGATCTCGCCACCTACCTCACCCCCGAGGAATTAACCCTCTACCTCAGCCTCGTGGGCGAGGGGGGTTGGTGTAAACACTACGACAAGGAGCGCCGCAACTGCCAGATCTACGCCGATCGCCCCCGCTTTTGCCGCGTCCGCCCCGATACCTTTGCCCAAATGTACGACATTCCCATGGAAGACTTTCATGATTTTGCCATTGACTGCTGTGAACAGCAGATCACCGGGGTCTATGGCGCAAACAGCCCAGAACTGAAGCGGTATATTGCCGCTACGCCGGAGGAATCCTAATGAATTTCGGTAAGTGGTTGGGGTTTAGCTGCTTGGTGATTGCCCTTTACATCCTCTGGCAAATTCATCAACTGTTGCTGTTGATCTTTTCCGCCGTTGTCCTTGCTACGGCCCTCAATCGCCTCGTGCGCAAGTTGGTGGGCTGGGGGGTAAGCAACCGAGGCGGGGCGGTGGCCATGACCATTGGTTTAGTGGTGGTGGTGATTAGCCTCTTTTTTTGGTTGATCGTGCCCCCCTTTGTGGAGCAGTTTCAAAAACTGATTGACCTGCTGCCGACGGCCTTCACCCAAGTGCGATCGCAAATTGTCCAACTGGAACGATTCTCTGAACTGGCCCCCGATCCCCCCACTTGGAAAGAAGTGGTTAACCAACTCCAGCCCTTAGGGGTGGTGCTTCTTAGCTTCTTTTCCAGTTCTGTCGCGACGGTGTTGCAATTGTTCCTCGTCGTCGTCTTAACCCTGATGATGTTGGCCAATCCCCAGGAATACCGCCAAGCCTTTATCAAACTCTTTCCCTCCTTCTACCGTGCCCGCACCGATGGCATTTTAAAGCAATGCGAAGTAGCCCTAGCGAGTTGGCTAGAAGGGATGGTGATTAACTGCCTGTTTATTGGCACAATGAGCGCGATCGGCTTGGTCTTCTTTGGCGTGGATTTAGTCTTGGTTCATGCGCTCCTAGCGGGGGTGCTGAATATCATCCCCAACATTGGCCCCTTCACCAGTGCGATTTTTCCCATCATGGTGGCGTTGCTCGATGCCCCTTGGAAAGTGGTGGCGGTGTTGGCCTGGTATGTGGTGATTCAAAACATTGAGAGCTATTGGCTATCCCCAATGGTGATGGCGAAACAGGTTTCGCTCTTACCAGCGGTGACATTGACGGCACAGATTTTCTTTGCCCAGGCCTTTGGCTTGCTGGGCCTGATCCTGGCTCTGCCCCTAACGGTGGTGGCGAAGATCTGGATTGAGGAGGTGTTATTTGCCGATGTTTTAGACCGCTGGCATCAATCCGCCACCCTCGGCATTCAGTCCATCGAAGCGGAAGCTCTCCCCCCCATCACCCCCAAAGATCCCACCGCCCTCCCGGAATCTATGGGCTAATCTGGCGTTTTCTCCAGTTGAATCGCAATGTTATAGGCCAATGGCCCGTAGGGGATCCAGTAGTCCCACTCGGCTAACTGTTGGAGGGGGGGGAAGAGGAGGCGATCGCCCACCTTTTTAATCACCCCACGGGGGAAAAATACCGCGAACACAAACATCAATAAATCCACCCCCACCCCCAGAAATAGGCCCGATCGCACCGTGTTCACCACCCGATAGCCCTTGGGGCCAACGGCCTGTTCAATTAAATCCAGCAATTCCTGGCGGCGATAGTGGCGGTGCATCGTGTCGTGGGTGTAAATCGGTTTTGTCCAGGACATGGGGCCGGGCCATTGGTGTTTGCGGAACCAGTAGAGGAGGCGGTAGATAAATCCCAGGTAGCGCCGGGCGAAATAGTCTGCGTAGGGGACGCTATTGGCGGGATCGAGCCAGGCGAATAGGCCCCGGTGGGGGGTGGTGACGGTTAAAGTGCCGCCGGGTTTGAGCATTCGGAATAGTTCTCGGAAACACTGCACTTCGTCGCGGACATGTTCGATGGTGTCGCAACAGGCGATCGCCTCAAAATGTCCATCCGGCAGCGGCGTGGCTTCGAGATCCGACAAAACAAACGTTAAATCGGGATATTGCACTTGGGCGGCGGCGATAAATTCCGGCGTGGGGTCAAGGCCCACCACCTCGCGGCTTTTGGCGGTGAAATGCACTGCGCCATAGCCCCAAGCACAGCCCGCATCGAGATAGCGGTTAATCCCGGCGGGAGTCCAGAGGAAGGCGCGACGGTAGCGGCCAGCGAGGGGCCGGTGGGGATAGGGGGCTGGATTATCCATAGCGTTTTTGATGCCATTGCCAAGCGTGGGCGACGATCTGCCCCAAATCCCCGTAACGGGGTTGCCACCCGAGGATAATTTGGGCTTTTGCGCAACTGCCCACTAAAACCGGCGGATCTCCAGGGCGGCGATCGCATTCCACCACGGCAAAGTCTTTCCCGGTACTGTGGCGCACCTGGGCAATCACTTCCCGCACCGAGAAACCATTGCCATTGCCCAAGTTAAACACCTCGGTTTTCCCCCCCTGAAGGAGGTAATCAATGCCCAAGAGGTGGGCGGCCGCTAGGTCGGTGACGTGGATATAGTCGCGGATGCAGGTGCCGTCGGGGGTGGGGTAGTCGGTGCCAAAAATGGCGATCGTGTCCCGTCGGCCCAGGGCGGCATCGAGGATCAGGGGGATGAGATGGGTTTCGGGGTTATGGTCTTCGCCAAGGCGGCCGTCGGGATCGGCTCCGGCGGCGTTGAAGTAGCGAAACCGCACGGAACGCAATCCATAGGCGCGATCGTAATCATCGAGGATCTTTTCCACCATCAGCTTCGTTTGGCCGTAGGGATTGATGGGGTCTTGGGGATGGGTTTCGGGGATGGGGAGGGTTTGGGGGATGCCGTAGGTGGCGCAGGTGGAGGAAAAGACGAAGCAGTCCACGCCTGCGGCCCGCATTGCGTCGAGGAGGGTGAGGGTTCCCACGACATTGTTTTGATAGTATTTGGCTGGCTCGGTGACGGATTCCCCCACATAGGCATAGGCGGCGAAGTGCATCACGGCGGCAATGGCATGATCGGCAAAAAGTTGATCGAGGAGGGGGCGATCGCTCGTATCCCCCACAATCAACTTCACCCCTAGGGCCTCCACCAGTTCCCGATGGCCATAGACCAAGTTATCCAACACCACAACCCCATAGCCAGCTTCTTGCAGGGCCAAGACTGCATGGGAGCCAATATAACCCGCTCCTCCTGTCACCAGGATCATCGGTTTTATTTCTGCCATAACCGCTTCAAAAAAAACTGTCTCTACTGTAACCGGATTTGCCGGCACAACCCCGAATTACCGATTTTAGGGATAACCGTACTCGGGACAATTCCCGCGAGATGCACCCGGAGGAGAACCAGTTCAGTGTGAGGCCCGTCAATTTTCCATTCACAGAGCACCCCCGCTGAACTTGGCCCCCTGAACCCTAGTCTTGCAACAAGGCTTCTTTAACCTGTTTAATCACCGGTAGCTCAGTCTCGTCGGAGCGAATCATTTTGTTGCGATCGGCTTTTCCCTGAATCTCATTCGGCCCTTCTGGCGTGGGTTGATCAATGGGGTTGAGCGACATTGCCGGAGTTTTGGCAGCAGCTTCAGTTTTTTCAGTAATTTTGTCTAACTGCACTACCCCTGAATCAGGGGCACTTTTAGCAGCCATTGCTGGCAAAACACTAGCAAAAAATAGCGTAACAAAAAGCAGAGTTGATAACAGCATCTGAATAGGAATCAGACGAGATAAAAAGGCTAAAAAATGTTTCATGGTTAAGTCTCCTGGGTTAATGAAAAATTACAAAACTTGATAATGCTTTTGATCGTTTAAGCACTTCTACGAGCTAGCGCACTGTAGACGAAAATTGCAATAATTGCGCCAAAAACTGCGATAAATACGCCACCAATACTCAACCCTGGGGCGGTGAGTTGGAGGCTACCGTTTTGAAGTAAGTTGTGCAATGTCCCGCCAATAAAGGCACCGACAACCCCTAATACTAGTGTAGCCAGCCAGCTTCCTCCTTGATGACCCGGCACAATCGCTTTGGCGATCGCCCCCGCGAGTAAACCTAAAATAATCCAGGCAATGATGTTCATCTTTGACTCCTTAAAGCTTGATGGCTTGATTTGTTTATTGATTAAAACCGTTCATTAAACCCCAACTTTTGTCTTCTTTTGATCTGGCTTAACGCCATCAGAATCAAGCGCCTCACCCTCTATAAAAGATCGCAGTGTCCAGGCAATCTCTTCATGTTGCACCATCAAGCCCGTCAAAAAATCAGCCGTGCCATCATCTTCAAAATCATCGCTACATTGCTCAATGTGTTTACGCAAATTCCGCACGATATGCTCATGATCCTCCAGTAATTGAGAGACCATGCCCGTTGAGGTGGGTATAGTACCCGCATCTTCTTTGAGGGAGCAGATTTTAAGAAATCCTTCCATGGTGCCAATGGGATATCCCCCTAGAGTTCTGATCCGTTCGGCAATGATATCGACATTGATCGTGAGCGCCTCATAATGGGCTTGCCAAAGCTTGTGCAGGGTCATAAATTGTGGCCCGACAACATCCCAATGGTATTTCTTCGTTTTGACGAGTAGTAAATAGGTATCTGCCAACCCTTGATCAAGCAGATCAACAACGCCTTGGCGCTGTTTATTGGTAAGGCCAATATTGACTTTTTGCATTAATTAACCTCTTGGTGTTAACTGTTTCTATTGTGAGTATAAAGAACAATTGTTTGAGTTACTGAATGAATTGATTAAGTAAGACAAAAAATGTCAGTTAGGTGAGCACTATCGGTTTTCGGCTACGCATCCAGAAGCGATGCTGGGCGATCGCATTCACAAATACCTTCGCAACTTGACCCAGGTTGGCTGCATTTTTAGCACTGATTATGCCCTGGTCATCCTGGAGAGAGGCGTTTGAAGGCGTGATGCCTTGAAGGCTCAATTTTTCAAGTAATTCAACGCCTTCTCCAGTGGCTGCGATCGCCTTGCTGTGCCGAAAGGCTTCATCAATAAAGTGCAGCGCGTCCCCCATCATAGCAAGGGTTTCAATGCTTTGAGCACCACCGGGAAGATAAACCGCATCAAACATCACTGAAGCAGCGGTCAAGAAAGTTTTATCCACCGCTAATTCTCGCCCCTCTGAACTTTTGATTGTGCCCATAAATTTCGATACGATCTGTGACTGTGCTCCCGCTGCTGTCAGGGCTTGTTTAATAGCCATTATCTGGTCAACATTGACACCATCCACCGCCAAGATTGCCACATTGCGACCCTTAGCTGTTTTGACAGCAAAGGAGCTTTGACTGACCGCTGGGGAACTCTGCCCATGATTGGGTGTGACCGCCGCTGTGGGTGCTGCTACCCCGAGGCCCGTGGCGACTAATTTTGCCAGTTCGTGATCAACATAGTTGAGGCGATCAACCATTTTTGCCTGTACGCCTGGATCTTCGGCTTTCCCAATTTCAAAGTGCGCAGCTTCCACTAAATGTGCTTTTTCAGGAGTAGATAGACTGTTCCAGAACAAGGTCGCTTGACTGAAATGTTCACCAAAACTGGGACTACGCTTGCGAATTTTATGCCCTTCTACCCGCTCTGGATAATGCGTGTAGCCTTCCTGTTCAGAAGGGGCTGGTTTCCCGTCGCTTCGAGAGTTAGGAAAATAATTCACCTGGCTGGTTTTTACCTCCATTTGCATCACACCATCCTGTTGATTATTGTGGAAGGGACAAACAGGACGATTGATGGGAAGATTAGCAAAGTTGGGGCTACCGAGCCGATGTTGTTGTGTATCGTGATAGGAAAAAAGACGACCTTGTAACAATGGATCATCGCTGAAATCAATGCCAGGCACGATATTTGAAGGCTGAAAAGCAACTTGTTCTGTTTCTGCAAAGAAATTAGTGGGATTGCGATTCAGCACCATTTTGCCAATGGGCTGCACCGGCACCAATTCTTCAGGAATGAGCTTGGTGGAGTCCAGAATATCAAAGTCGAAACTCTGCTCATCTTCTTCTGCAATGATCTGTACGCCTAGCTCAAACTCTGGATAGTCACCGCGCTCAATGGATTCCCACAAATCGCGGCGATGGAAGTCCGGATCTTTGCCTGCTAAGGTTTGGGCTTCGTCAAAGACTAACGAGTGAACTCCTAAAACGGGTTTCCAGTGAAATTTCACAAAGCAGGATTTGCCCTCAGCATTGACAAAGCGATAGGTATGGACACCAAAGCCTTGCATCCGACTAAAACTCCGGGGTAAGGCGCGATCGCTTAGTAGCCACATCACCATGTGAGTCGATTCAGGAACCAGAGAAATAAAATCCCAAAAGCTGGGATGGGCCGTAGAGGCTTGGGGAATATCATGGTGAGGCTCAGGCTTGATGGCATGGACAATATCAGGAAACTTGATGGCATCCTGAATAAAGAAAACGGGGATGTTATTGCCGACTAAATCATAGTTACCGGCTTCGGTATAGAACTTGACTGAAAAGCCCCGCACATCCCGCACCGAGTCCGCAGATCCCCGCGAACCACCCACATTAGAAAAACGCACAAACACTGGGGTTTGCACCGCTGGATCTTGTAAAAAATCAGCTTTGCTGTATTTTGCCAAGGATTCATACACCTGAAAATAGCCGTGGGCACCGGCTCCCCGCGCATGAACCACTCGTTCCGGAATGCGCTCACGATCAAAGTGTGACAGCTTTTCTTGAAGGTGAAAGTCTTCACGCAAAGAAGGCCCACGTTCACCGGCCTTCAAGGAATTGTCTGTATTTTCGACCACAACCCCTTGGTTTGTGGTCATTTGTTCTCCCGTATCGACCTGAAAATGCTCTAAAGATTCAGTCTTTTGTGTTTTTTGGGGCTGAGGTTTTTCGGACATCGTATTTCAATTTCTAGAGTTGTATTGCGTTTTTAATTCTGGCTGAGGAAAATGACTTGCATTACCTCAGATATTTAGCTGCGATCGCACCCAAAGCCCCACGAAAAAATCATCGTGCTTTTAGGCCGAGAATGGTGAATTATCCTTATAATCGACATCTAACCAACAACGGGGCAGATCTTCACCAGAGGGAAAGATCAAGTTGTTTTTGGGTTTGGATTCGGGATCTTGCTCCTCCTCTCCAGCTTGCACCTGAATTGCAATTTCGTTTTCCATGGGATTAATCAAGGATTGAAAATCCATGACTTCTACCAGTTTTCCTGTTTTCTTTTCTTGTAACAACATCAGCATTCTCACTCCTATTTTTAGGGTTTAACGATGGGATAGATTGTGGAAAGCCTGGAATATGGGCTTTACCGACTTGGACAAAAGGATTAAACGATGATTTGCTGTTCTAAATCTTTGACAGATGGCCCGTGAAGCACCTTGCCATCACAGCTAAAGCGAGAGCCGTGACAGGCACAGTCCCAACTCATTTCGGCGTTATTCCAACTGACAATACAAGCCAAGTGAGGGCAGACGGCAGAAACAGCATGAACTGCGCCTTGTTCATCCCGATAGGCGGCAATTTTTTCGCCATTAATCGTGAGCAGTTTGCCTTCGCCCTTGGGTACTTCGGTTAAAGTAGAAGACTCAAGGTTTTTGAGGCGATCGCCCACCCAGCGAGCAGCCACATCTATCCCACTTTTAAGAAGATCAGGTTCCAAAAAGGGTGTGGCGCGAGTAGAATCGTATAACTCAGCATAGGGATTCTCCTTCCCTAAAATCAGATCCGAGAGCAACATTCCCGACATCGTTCCCTTCGACATCCCCCAGAGACTAAATCCGGTCGCGACATAGGTGTGGTGGCTAAAGGGTGTTAGTTTGCCCACATAGGGTAGCCCATCAAATGACACCATATCCTGATTTGACCAGCGGTAGGCAAATGTATCAATCTCAAAGTGATTGCGGACGTAAGTTTCCAGCTTTTGGTAGCAGGCTTCTGTGTCCGTAACCGTCCCCACCTTATGCCCTTCCCCGCCCACAAGTAGCAGCAAGCCGTCCTGATAAGGTGTAGTGCGAATCGAATGGGAGTCTTTTCCACTGCCAATAAACATCCCCTCCGGTGCTTTTGTCGGATCAATTTTAGCTGCCACAAGGTAAGACCGTTGAGGATAGGTTTTGGCGAAGAACAGACCTTGATCTAAAATCGGCAGATGGGTTGCCACAATCACATCATGGGCGTTAATCACACCATGCTCAGTGACCACTTGACAAGGATTTTCTTGATCTTCTTCAACCTGAAGCACCCGCGTGCGCTCCAGCAAATGACTGCCATCACCGGGAATAGTTTGGGCGAGATGGAGTAGATATTTGCGAACGTGGAACTGAGCCTGATTGTCAAATTTGATGGCACCGGCGATCGCAAAGGGTAGCGATGTTTCTTGCACAAAAGATGCGGGTAGCCCTAGTTTGATCGCGGCGTTCACTTCCGCTTTAATTTGATCTAGTTCAGTGGCTGGCTCGGCAAAGGTATAGGCACTTTGACGGCTAAAATCACAATCAATTTGCTCTGCTGCCACCAATCCCGCTATAAATTCAATCGCCGCTTGATTAGATTCTCCATAGAGACGGGCTTTTGACACGCCAATTTGGTGGATCAAATCAGCATAGATCAATTGGTGTAAGGAGGTAACTTTAGCTGTTGTATGTCCGCTGGCTCCGGCGGCGATATGACCAGACTCAATCACTGCAACGGTTTTCCCTGCTTTCTTAAGCTGGATAGCAGCCGTTAATCCCACGATTCCAGCACCGATGATCGCCACATCCACTGCAATGCGGTTGCTAAAAGCCGGATAGGCTGTCGTGGGCGTTGAGTCGATCCAAAAAGAGATTTGTTTTTCCGATGAATTTGTCATCATATGTATTACCCAGTTCTAATCAAAGCCGTGGTTCACTAATCTCAACTGTCTAAGGCTGTCTAAGGTCGGGCATCATACCTAGCCTACAAAGTTGGGGAATTGTCAACGCTTTTTTTTGAGGAGAGACGCGCAGCAGTTTCTCTAAAAGTGGGAAAATCTGCACGTCTCAATATTAGGTTAGGTTAATTAGACTTAACCTCTGCTTTGACATCGACGGACTGAATTCCTTCAAATGCCATCACTAAAGGTTTAATCTCATCAAACTGCTCTTGGCTTTGCACTGTGCCATCGACCGTTACTTTGCCATTCTCACCATCAACATCGACAGCCAATCGACTACCGGGCAGGTTATTTTCGAGGGAATTGCGAATGTCAACGGCTACATCTTCTGCGGTTCGCGGATTACCATCGGTTGCAGAATTTGTGCCATCGCGATCTTCACGGGCGCGGGCATCTGATTCTATCTGATCACTGCGTACACCTTCGCCATCTGTAGCAACGTTGGTGTCAGTATTTTCGCTACAGGCTGTAGCGCTCAGCAATAGAAAACTACCTAATATAAACGGAATCATTTTCTTCATGAGTAAAACCTTTTTTTCTAGGGGGTAATCGAAATCAAACGAAGCGATCGCTTCATTTGATTTCTGGAAAATAATGGGCATTGCCCACTCTACGTCGCCTACCTGTAATTGTTGTGGGTCGTGGCGACTAGTTATTCATCGTGTAAACATTCCACTCTTGAATATTTTGGTGCTTGAGGATGGTTTCAGCGCGGGCTATGTCACTATCTGTGCCATCAATGATGACGAGATACTTACCCTCAGATAGATGCTCGTTATAGACCTCAGCCCGATCTTCAGGGATGCCCAGGCCCACGAGTCCGCCGACTAAGCCACCGGTCGCAGCACCGATCGCCCCACCGGCAACCATTGAGGCGATCGCCGTAGCCGCTGCCCCAGCGAGCATAATGGGGCCAACGCCAGGAATAGCCAGCGTCCCTAGCCCGACGAGCAGACCGGTAAACCCACCGACCGTGCCACCGGAGATAATGCCGGTTTTAATACCATCATCGGCACGGTTACCGTCATCATTCTGAATGTCTTGAACTTGAGCATCTCCACTCCGAGCCTGTTGATTGAGATACTCTGAATCTTTGCCAATAATGGATATCCGCTCCATCCCATAGCCGATGCTGTTTAGCTCTCCTAGAGCTTTTTCTGTGGCTTGATAGTCGGCAAGAACGCCGATACCACGCTTGGCCTGCATGTCATGGTTGTTGGCTTGATTGCCAGCCGTTTGTGACATGGTGTCATGAGTGTTGATTCGATTGCCAGGAGTTTGTTGAACGTTGCCTTCAACATTTCTGGTGGAAAACTTGGTTCTGTCTTCAAGATTCATAGTGATATCCTTTTACGTGTTGTTATAGCCTGGCTTTACTAAGCTGTCACATTCGGGCTACAGTACTATTGTTAGCGATAGAAGTTTTATTTCATGCGTGAATTGTTTGAAAAAATAGACTGGTTTAAAATTTTAGTGAGTTTGGGCAGTTTCAGATTAGAGCGTGAAAGGTTATATCCTATATGCAGAGAGCATTTAAGGGGTATAAACTGCATTTGCTTCAATGGCGAACAACTGTTCAAAAAGACGGGAAGAAGCTCAAGAGCGGCCCAGTAATCCAACAATACTTCTGTAAAATTTAGGTAAATTCCGCTAATTTT
Source organism: Spirulina sp. (assembly GCA_011390265.1). Lineage (GTDB taxonomy): Bacteria > Cyanobacteriota > Cyanobacteriia > Cyanobacteriales > Spirulinaceae > Spirulina. Next base: position 1,468 of record JAABSU010000076.1, on the reverse strand, counting down.
TGGGGTAGATCTCAAATCGGAACCCCCCCCGCCTTGGGGGCAGCACGGGAGGGGAAATATTCAAGAATCCCCTCCAAGGAGGGGTTAGGGGTGGATTCTCTTAACGACGATTCTGATTCGACCGATTGGTGCGATTGTCTACAACGGGTTGACCTTGACTATCGACATCCAGTTCTTCCCGTCGCAATGTTTCTTGCGTATTGACGGTTCCTTGAGTCGCTTTCTTGGCGATACTGATCTCTTCGCGAACAAAGGTTTCCTTGCGAACGCTCGGCGTTTCTTCAAAAACCTCTACCCGCGCAGTTTCCTGTTGATCATCAAAGAGATCTCCGCTAGAATTAGTGACATTTTCGCCGCTGAGAGGAACGCTAACAATCACAACACGCTCTTTTTCCACTGGGGTCGAGACTTGCCTTGTTTCTGTTTCAATTTGCTTGCCAATGGCGACTTCACCGATCTTCTGACGGTGCTTATCGACAACGAGGCGTTCCTCGTGCAATTTTACCGTTTCCGCATCAGTTGAGGAGATGGGCCGCCCTCCCACTGGGTTAGCCATGCCTGCTGCGACCACCGGCCCGGCTGGAGGAGTCATGTGCCGTTGGTTTGGAACAGTAGAGGCGGTTTGGTTGACAGCCGCCGATCCGGTCGTGGGCACATCATAGATCCCCCATTCCCGGATGCCGCGACGTTTCAAAATCGTTTCAGCCTCAGCGATTTGGGCATTGGTGCCATCCACCATGACCAGATACTCACCTTTTGAAATGCGATCGTTGTACATCTTGGCCTGTTTTTCGGGAATACCCAATCCGATTAAACCACCCATCAAACCACCAGCGGCAGCTCCGATCGCCCCACCAGCGAGGGTCGTGGCGATCGCCGTAGCGGCTGCCCCCGCGAGCATAATGGGGCCAACACCAGGAATAGCCAGCGTCCCTAGCCCAATGAGCAAACCAGTCAGCCCACCCAACGTGCCACCGGAGACCGCGCCTGTTTTCGCACCATCATCAGCATGATTACCTTGGTTATCGTGAGCGCCTTTAAGCTGAGCGTCCCCAGCCTGGCCCGATTGATTGAGATACTCTGCATCTTGGCCAATAACGGATACACGCTCCATCCCATAACCGATGTCTTGTAGCTCCATGAGCGCTTGCTCTGTGGTTTGATAGTCGGCAAAAATGCCGATACCACGCTTGGCCTGGGCATTATGGTTGTGGGTTTGATTGTTAGCAGTTTGTGGCATGGTGTTATGGTTGTTGATTGGATTGCCAGCAGGTTGTTGAACGTTGCTTTCAACATTCCGGTTGGAAAAATTGGCTCTGTCTTCAAGATTCATAGGGATATCCTTTTGTGGGTTGTTATAGCCTGGCTTTATTCAGCTTTCACATTTGGGCTATAGTGCTATTGTTAGTGATAAAAGTTCTATTTTATGCGTGAATTGTTTAAGGGAATAGAATAGTCTGAAATTTTA
>JAABSU010000075.1 GCA_011390265.1 Spirulina sp. | reverse complement strand
TAATCATATTTTCGAGCATCAACGGGCAGGGATTGAGCAGGAACTCCAAAAAGAATGGGGCGATCGCATCAAGGTTTTTAAGGCCTTCAACTTCTGCGCTCCCCATTTGCCGGAACAGGTGCTGACCCAAATTAAAGCCGAAGGGTTTAGCAAACTCTTAATCTATCCCCTCTTGGTGGTGGATTCGATCTTCACCAGCGGCATTGCCGTGGAGCAGGTCAACGCCGCCCTTGTGGAATTAAACGAATCCCCCGCCCAATGGCCGACGGGAACCCGCTATATCCCCTCCTTCTACAACGAACCGGACTACATCGATCTTTTAGCCGGTATGGTCTTGGCGAAAATTGATCAAGAGCTGGCCGTGGCCCATCTCCCCTCTCAAACCGGCATTGTGCTCATGAACCACGGTTGCCCCCACAAGGCCAAGGGCTTTACCTCGGGGATTATGGAAAGTGAAGCCCTTTACGAAGCAGTCCGGAATCGCCTCATCCATCAATATCCCCTCATTTCCGTGGGTTGGCTCAACCACGACACCCCCTTAATTGATTGGACGCAACCCAATGCCACCCTCGCGGCGCGGAATTTGATTGATCTGGGGGCGACGGCGATCGTCATGATGCCCATCGGGTTTGCCACGGAAAACCACGAAACGATCCTCGATGTGGATCACATCATCGGCGCATTAAAGCGCAAAGCTCCCCACGTCACCTATGTGCGGATGCCCTGCGTTAATGATCACCCAGAATTTCTCGCCATGGCCGCCCGCTGGGCCAACCCCCAAATTGAGGCCCTCCTCGGCGAAACCGCCACCCCCACGACGTTCATCCCCGAACTTTACGCCGACCACGGCCACGGTCACGACCATGATCATGAGCACGGCCACCATCACCACCATTAACAGTTCAGCCACAAATTAAGACGGCTTCGTGGAGTAATTGGGTGGCTTGGGGAATTCCCAGGGGCCGGGCAAACCAAAAGCCTTGCCCTAAATCACAGCCCAAATTTTGTAACTGCTCTGCCTGTTGGGCGCATTCAATGCCCTCGGCCACCACATCCAAACCGAGATGGTGGGCGAGGGCAATAATCGTTTGCACGATCACGCTGGAATCCTCGCTCATGGCACTGACAAAAGAGCGGTCAATTTTTAGCCCCTGCATTGGGAATGTGTGGAGACGGCTCAGGGAAGAATAGCCGGTGCCAAAATCATCAATGCAGAGTTTAAAGCCTTTGCGGGTGAGTTGTTCGAGGGTGTAGAGGGTTAAGGCGGAAGATTCTAAAAAGAGACTTTCGGTGATTTCTAGCTTAATGGCACTGGGGGGAAGGTTGAGTTGGAGGAGGAGAATTTCTAGTTGTTTGAAAAAGTCCCGTTGTTGAAAGTGGATGGCGGCGAGGTTGACGTTAATGGTGATTTGGTTGAGGTCGATGCCTTGGTGTTGCCAACTGTGCCACTGATGGGCAACGGCTTTGAGCACCCAAGCGTCCAATTGTTGAATTAGCCCTGTTTCTTCGGCGAGGGGGATAAATTCGGTGGGGGAAATGCAGCCTCGTTGGGGATGATTCCAACGGATTAGGGCTTCAAAACCGACGAGTTGGCGGGTTTTGAGGGCAACAATGGGTTGGTATTGCAGGAAAAATTCATCTTGTTCAATGCCCCGCCGCAGATCTCCTTCGAGGGTGATGCGGGCCAGGGCTTGCTGTTGCATTTGGGGGGTGAGGGCAATGATGGTGTTGCTGCCGATGCGTTTGGCTTGGTAGAGGGCAATGTCGGCATCGCGGAGAATTTCGGTGACGTTGTGGTAGGGGGCGGTGGTGGGGACAATGCCGACACAGGCCCCGATTTGGACGGTGTAGTGGTGGAGTTGGAAGGGGAAGCGGAGTTGTTCGATCAGTTGTTTGGCGATCGCCTCTCCATCTTGGCTCTGCCGAGGGGCAATCACTAAAAATTCATCGCCCCCCAACCGTCCCACCACGCCGGTTTTGCCAAGGAACGCCTGCAAGCGTTGGGCCACCTGTTGGAGGAGAATATCGCCGCTGAGATGGCCGAAGCGATCGTTAATGCTTTTGAAGCGATCTAAATCCAGAAAAAATGTGGTTTTTTCTTGACCGGTGTAGAGGGCTTCGGTGAGGTGTTGAATGAGCCAACTGCGGTTATAAAGGCCCGTGAGCAGGTCGTGATAGGCCTTATAGCGCAGTTGATCATCCTGCTCCTTAAGGCGTTGGAGGGCTTGAAAGAGGGCTTCAGTGCGCTCTTGGACGCGGCATTCTAGGGTGCTGTTGAGTTTTTGGAGTTCCCCTTCGATAATGCGGCGGGCGGTGATTTCTTGGCTGAGTTTTTGGTTTTGGGCCTGGAGCGTCAGTTGGAGAGATCGCAGTTTGAGATGGAGTTGCACCCGGCTCAGGACTTCATCCTGTTGATAGGGTTTGGTGATGTAGTCTACGGCTCCGAGGGCGAGGCCCTGCTGTTTGGTGGCGATCGCCGTCAGCCCCGTCAGGAAAATCACCGGCACGTCAGCAGTGCGGACATTTTGTTTCAATTCCCGACAAACATCAAACCCACCTCGCCCCGGTACCATGACATCGAGCAAGATCAGATCCGGAATGACTTGCTCCAGTTTTTCTAAGGCCGTCACGCCATCCGTCGCCACCAGGACGCGATAACCCGCATCCCGCAACACATTGAAAAGAATTTTGAGATTGTTGAGGTTATCTTCAATCACAAAAATCAGGGCCGATGTTTCCGTTTCCATTGCTAACACCACGCTGTTGCAAAGAACTCAAACGTCAGCATAGGAAGTTTAATCGTTTTTGGCTGTGTGCTCCGTCACGATCGCCCCATGGATCTACAAAAGGGAATGTTGTTCGGCCTTGGGGCTGTGGAGCAAGGAACCCTCTGCCCATGCTCGGCTCTGTCCCCGCCTTGGCTCATTCCTGAAGGATTGTTTTCGAGACAATTCGGGTTTTTTTGCGATCGCTTTCGGACAATTCTTCCCCAGATTGTAACTGGGTGGCGCTTTTTTGTAATACTGTAGCACCACTGTCATCTCCCAATTGCAGGGCAGTCTTGGCGGCGGTTTGCAACATCGTCGCCGCTCCGGCGCGATCGCCCTGTTGGAGCTTCGTTTCGGCAATTTGGGTCTGGCGATATTTCGCCAAGGCGAGGATCGATTTTTGCACCGTTGGCTCCGGTTGGGGCTGATAGGCGGTTTGGGCCTCGGCATAGACGGGGACACGCTCGGAAAATAAGCCCGTTTCCCCCGTGGCAGGGTCATCGTAGCGCACCTGAACGGCGGCGATCGCCGCATTTCCCGGCGGCAGTTGGTGAATATACAGGTTTGCTAACACAATCCGCTCAACACTCATTAAATCCCCCAACCGTACCCAGGAGGTATTGCCCTCCTGTTGCACCGTTAACTCCACCGTTTCCGGAGCCACCTGGGCAATGGGCTTCAGTTCCGCCAAACGCACCCCTGGACTCAATTCCAAACTGAGATGGGCATTGGTTAAACCCACGGATTGGGCGCGGGCAAAGAGGCGATCGAATTCGCTCCCCGCCTGCTCTGGACTTTCAATATAGGCCAATGTACCGCTGGCCCGGTCGGCGATCGCCTCCAACACATCCTGATTCCAATGAGCGCCAAACCCCAAAGCATTGAGGGTAATGTTATATTCCGAAGCCAGCTTCGCCAACTTCAAACAGCGGTCATTATCACCATGCTCATTTTCCCCATCGGTGAGCAGGAAAATTTGCGAAGTCCGATCCTGCTTCCCCTTGGCCGTTTCTTCAATCCCCAACTTCATCCCCTCATCAATGGCCGTCCCGCCATCGGGGCCAAGGCGATCAATGCGGGCTTTAATCGCCGCCACATCTTCCACCGGCTGATTGGGGACGAGGATTTTGGCGCGGTGGTCAAAGGCAACCACACTAATGCGATCCGTAGGTTTGAGGCGATCGATCAGGTTCAAGGCGGCCCGCTTGACCGTATTCAAGGGCTTACCATTCATTGAGCCGCTGTGATCCAGCACGAGGCAAAGATTGAGGGGAAGGTTGGCCTGACCGGAGGTGGGGGCGATCGCCCGAATTGCCATCGAGAGTTGTCGCTGGCTACTGCTTTGGCGGGCATCGATGTGGGCATCGTTGAGCAGAGGATGCAATCCAACTTTCATAAGTTTGCGGGAGATAACGGCTATCACCTCTCCAGGATAAGCGAGATTCTTGACAGTTGGCAGTGGCGTGCATCAATCCTGGCCCCCTCAACTATTTTGCCCCGAAAGAAATTCTAACTCTGCTCAAACATCCACATAAAATGGAAAGTAGGAACGCACCCACGGTTAAAACGCCCCGGTTATGCTCAATACCCTCTTGGAAATTCAACAGCTTTTGTTGAACCAAAGCGATGTAGACCATTGTGTAGAAGCAATTTTACCCATACTGGGTAGAATTGCCCAAGTTGAACGGGTGTGCTGGTTTGATCGATTAACCTCCGCAGACCAAGGGGTATGGTTTCTACTCCAAGACCAGTGGGCGATTCCCCATTGTCCTCGCCTATCCCTGCCCCAGGAACCCCTAAACCATTGGCCAGCCTCCTGGCAGGCCAAAATGATCGAAGGGGAAGTGATCTCCCTCATTCCTGCCCTGGGGATTGGGATGGATGGGCCATTGCCGCCCACGGTGCGAGATGTTAGCACCCAGGGAATTTTAATCCTGCCTTTGACGATGCAGGGGCAGAGCTTGGGGTATTTGCGCTGTGATCATGTGGCGATAGAGGCGCGATCGCAGCTTACCACCCTTGAGCCAGTACAACAGTTGTGGGATCAAGAGGTCATCACCCTCCTCCAACTGGCCAGTCAAGCCATTACCCTCCGGTTGGCACAAGTTTATAGTTGCTCTGAGCAGCCCACCCTGGGCTTTGGCGATCGCTTCTTTCGTCAATCCGCTAACCCCTGCTGCATTGCCGATTTTGAAGGCTACTTTCAGGACGTTAACCCCGCCTGGTTGGTGGTGACGGGCCACAGTGTCGCCACCTTAACCACATCGCCGTTTCTCGATTTTGTTCACCCCGATGATCGGGCCCAAACCGAGGCGGCTCACCGGGTGTTGGTGGAGGGTAAAAGCATCGTCCATTTTCAAAACCGCTATCGTTGTGCCGATGGCAGTTATCGCTGGTTGGAATGGAATTCTGTCAGTGATTTAGAAGCAGAGGTGATCTATGCGATCGCCCGCGATATTACCGATCAAAAAGAACTCGAAGCCCTCCAACAGGAAAGCCAACAACGCCTAGAAGCTGCCCAAGCCCTTGCCAATATGGGGGATTGGGAACTGGATTTGATCACCGGCCGCACCACCTGGTCGCGGCAACTGTTTGAAATTTTTGGCCTCGCTCCCGGAGTCGATGACCCAGAAATTCACATCACCCATTCCGCCGCCGGGATGCTTCAGGGTCAATATTTCCATGCCATTCATCCGGAGGATCGCAATATTTTTGAAGAAACGATTCAAGGGGCAATTAACCATGGTCAAAATTATGAACTAGAGCATCGGATTATCTGCCCGGATGGCACATTGCGCTATCTCCTGGTGCGGGGGCAGCCGATTTTTAATAATCGGGGTCAGGTAACGCGGTTATTTGGCACATCTTTAGATATTACCCACCAAAAAGCGGTGGAGCATCACCTCAATGATCGTTTTGCCCTTGAGCAGTTGATCACCACAATTTCTACCCAATTCATTAACCTCGATTGGGCCGATATTGACCGCGAAATCGAGACCGCCTTAACAAAGATTGGTGAATTTACCCAGGTGGATCGCAGCTATGTTTGTCAACTGGAAGGGCCAAGCCTGATCCATACCCACGCTTGGCTTAACCCAGATATCGAGCATCCTCAACTCCTCTGTGATGCGATCGCCAGCACCGATTTACCCTGGCTAATGGCTCAACTCCAACAGTTGGAGGTGATTTCAGTCCCTTCGGTGGCCCAACTCCCTCCAGCCGCCGCTTCAGAACAAGCCCATTGGCAACAACAGCGCATTCACGCCTTAATTGCCGTACCGATTATTTCCCAAGGGGAACTGATCGGTTTTTTAGGGTTAGAGGCGATTCAAAAACCCCGCAGTTGGGAAGGGGAAGATGTGGCTTTACTCCAGTTGGTGGGGGAAATTTTTGCCAATGCGATGCAGCGGCAGACCATTGAATGCGCCTTAAGCGAAAGTGAGGCACGCTTTCGTCAATTGGCGGAAAATATCCAAAGTGTGTTTTGGATGGCTGATCCGATGTCGGGCCAATTGCTCTATGTTTCCCCTGCCTACGAAACAATTTGGGGGAAACCCTGTGAAGCCCTCTACAACAATCCTCAGCTTTCTCAACAGGTCGTTCATCCAGAGGATCAAGACCTGTTCGAGGCGTTTTTGGCCCGACAAAAACAGGAAGCCTGCGAAATGGAATACCGGATTATTCGCCCCGATGGGGAAGTGCGCTGGATTCGCGATCGCGCCTTCCCGATTCGCAATGGAGCAGGGAAAATTTATCGAATTACCGGCATTGCAGAGGATATTAGTACCCGCAAATTTACTGAAGCGGCTTTGCAAGTGTTGCTCAAAAGTACGGCGGCAAAAATTGGCAGGGACTTTTTCCGCGCCTTGGTGAAGCAATTGGCGGCGGTGTTAAATGTACGCTGTGCCGTGGTTTCCGCCTGTGTGGATCAACCCCCCACCCAGGCCCAAACCTTGGCGATGTGGGAAGGCAGCGGCTTTCAACCGGATTTTGAATATGATCTGCGCGATACGCCCTGTGCCCTGGTTGCCGAGGGCCGGGTTTGTCTCTATCCCGACGGGGTGCAATCGCGGTTTCCCCAGGATGTTTATTTGGTGGAGCAGGGCATTGTTAGTTATGCCGGTGTGCCGCTTCAGGATGCCAATAATCGCATTTTAGGCCACTTGGCAATTATGGATATGAAGCCCCTCAGTGAGCCGGAATTGCCGCTGCTAATTTTACAAATCTTTGCCGCCCGCGCTGGAGCAGAACTAGAGCGCCTGGCCGCTGAACAGGAACGTCGCCGCAGTGAGGAACGCCTCCAACTGGCGGTGGATGGGAGTAGTTTGGGGTTGTGGGACTGTCAGCCCCAGCAAGGTACCGATGTGCACAATACCCGCTATTGGCAAATGCTGGGCTATGAGCTGGGGAACCCCTTTGATACAACTGACGCATGGCACCAATTGGTGCATCCGGAGGATCTGCCGGTGATCCAGACTCAGTTGGAGCGCCATGTTGCCGGAGAAACGCCGGTATATCAAGCGGAATTTCGGATGCGCCATCGGGATGGCCATTGGGTGTGGATTGCCTCCCATGGCAAGGTGTTTGATTATGACCAGCAGGGGCGACCGCTGCGGATTACGGGAACCCACATGGATATTAGCGATCGCAAGGAAATGGAGCGGATTAAAGATGAGTTAATCGCCGTGATTAGCCATGAATTGCGCACGCCAATGACCTCCCTCCATGGTTCTTTAAAATTGCTGCTGACGGGTAAATTGGGGCAACTGACTGCCCAGGGCCAGCACATGCTGGAAATTGCCGTCCGCAATACGGATCGCCTCAATCGCTTGGTGAACGATATTCTCGATCTGCAACGGCTCAAGGCTAAACAATCCCAGTTTCGGATGCAGGCTTGGGATGTGGAGCATTTGTTAGCGGAGGCGATCGCCTCTCAACACATTTTAGCCCTAGCGCAAAATATGACCCTTGCCATGGCCCCCTTCACTGCCCCCCTCTCCCTCTGGGGCGATCGTGACTATCTCCTCCAAGTGCTGATCAACCTGATCAACAATGGAATCAAATTTTCCCCCCCCCACTCCACCATTCACCTAGCGGCGAGCCACTATAGCGCCAGCCATCTTGTCATCACCGTTGTCGATCAAGGCCGGGGGATTCCAGCGACGCAAATCCCGATTATTTTCGATCGCTTTCGCCAGGGGGATGGCTCTGATATCCGGCAAATCGGTGGCACAGGTTTAGGGTTAGCCATCTGTCGTCAAATTGTCGAGCAGCATGGAGGCGAAATTTGGGTGGACACGGTGGTGGGGGAGGGGAGCACCTTTGCTTTTACTGTACCCATTGCTCCGGAATCAGCCATGGCGGGGATGGGGGAGGATTGACGGCTATCCCTCGGCCCCCAAAACGGCTCTAGAGGTGGCAGGTCTGGCAAACTGTACAGGACAATGGGAACGGGTCTATATTGCTAAGCTTAAATCTGATGGATAAAAATAACTGGATTCAAGAACTGTTCACGATTGGGGTGGGAACCACATCGTTTTTAGCCGAGAAATTAACGGAAGTGGGGGATCAATTGGTACGGGAAGGAAAGATCGAGCCGGAGCAAGCCCGCGCCATCATCGATGAGGTGGTGGAGAAGGTGAAGGGGGAGCAGGGCAATCTAGAGGAGCGGATGCAGCGACAAATGCGCCATCTGTTTCAGGATTTTGGTGTGGCTCGCCAGTCGGAGGTGGATGAACTACGGGGTCGCATTGACCGCTTGGAGCATCAAGTGCGAGATTTAGAAAATAAACTGTGGCGTTAATGGAGTTAATGGGAAGCGTTATGCGTGAAATTTGGATTAGTTTTGGGATTATGACGGTGTGCGCCCTCGTGCTCGTTACGTCGTTGGTGTTGGGTTTGGGCAATGGGCCGGCGGCGATCGCTGCTGAAGCGGGTTCTTCCCCTGATACACTGACGGAAACGGTGGCAGCAGAAGCGCCCACCCTAACTTTAGATGAGGAATCAACCCCTGTGAGTGAGATTGTAACAACGGATTCGGGTTTGCAATATGAAGTCCTCAGTGCCGGGGAGGGTGCGACTCCCGAACCCGGTAAAACTGTGGTGGTGCATTACACGGGAACTTTAGAGGATGGCAAAAAGTTTGACAGTTCCCGCGATCGCGGTCAGCCGTTTTCTTTCAAGATTGGCGTGGGCCAAGTGATTAAGGGCTGGGATGAAGGGGTGATGTCGATGCAGTTGAAGGAACGGCGTAAGTTGATCATTCCCTCGGAATTGGGTTATGGCGCTCGTGGTGCGGGGGGCGTGATTCCTCCCAATGCAACGCTGATTTTTGATGTGGAATTGTTGGAGATTAAGTAGGATCCCCCCTGCCCCCCTTAAAAAGGGGGGTTCTGAAATTAACCCCCTTGTTAAGGGGGTCGGCGTAGCCGGGGGGATCGTGAGCCTAGGCAAAGTAGGATCCCCCCTGCCCCCCTTAAAAAGGGGGGTTCAAGAGTACACTCCCTTAAAAAGGGGGGTGTTTGTTCGGGAATTGGGAAAACAAAAATGCGGGTGATTGGTTTAATTAGCGGCACATCAGTGGACGGCATTGATGCGGCCTGTGTGGAGATTGAGGGGACGGATTTAGAAATTTCGGTGCATCTCCTCGGGGGCATGACTGTACCCTATCCGGCGGCGTTGCGATCGCAAATTCTTGACCTCTGCGGGGGGGCGGCGTTGACATTGGCGGAATTTGCCGTTTTAGATGAGGCGATCGCCCGGGCCTTTGCTGAAGCCGTCGCGGTGCTCACGGCCCAAACCGGCCCGGCGGATTTAATCGGCTCCCACGGCCAAACCCTCTACCACCGCCCCCCAGCGGGGGATCTGGGCTATAGCCTCCAATTGGGCCGGGGGGCCACCTTGGCCCACCTCACCCAAACCCCAACGGTGAATAACTTCCGGGTGGCGGATCTCGCGGCCGGGGGCCAGGGTGCGCCCTTGGTGTCTCGCTTAGATTTAGCCTTACTAAGCCATCCCACCGAAGCCCGCTGTGTGCAAAATTTAGGCGGCATCGGCAACGTCACCTATTTACCCCCCCGCCAACAACCGGATTGGCAAAATCATGTCTTGGGCTGGGATACGGGGCCGGGGAATGTCTTGCTGGATTTGGCGATCGCCCAACTCACCAACGGGCAACAAACCTATGATCCCGGCGGCCAATGGGCCGCCCAAGGTCAGCCCTGCCTGCCCCTAATCCAACAATGGTTAGAGCAGCCCTTTTTCCATGAACCCCCCCCCAAATCCACCGGCCGCGAACTCTTCAGCCCCGATTATCTCGCCCAATGCGCCGCCCAAGCTGAACCCCACGGCCTCAGTGCCGCCGATTGGCTGGCCACCTTAACGGAATTTACCGCCCTTTCCGTTGCCGACAGCTACCGCCAATGTTTACCCCAGGCCCCGGCCCGGGTGCTCCTGGCCGGGGGCGGTAGTCGTAACACCTACCTCTGTGAGCGATTAGCCCACCATTTAGCCCCCGCAACGGTGGCGACAACGGCAGATTATGGCTTAGACCCGGATTTTAAAGAGGCGATCGCCTTTGCCGTCCTCGCCTATTGGCGTTGGCAAGGCGCACCGGGCAACGTTCCCGCCGTAACAGGGGCAAAACAAGCCATTCCCCTCGGGGAAATCCATCCCGTCATTGGCCAGAACGGGGGTTATACTAGAGCCTGAAAACCTCATCTGTGCTGTTACACTGTGTCTCACACCTTTCTACTCGAGGAAGGACGCTGGACCTTCAAAGGTCATTGGTTAGAACGTCAGGGTTTACCCGTGCCCATCGAAGGCAAAACCTTAATTGCCTGGGGTCAACAAAGCTGGTTTACCTGGGTGACGCGCCTCGAATTTCCCCAGGGAGAGCATCCGCCCATTACCTTACAATATCGGGGTCGTTTAGATTTAGGCGATCGCTTTTACAACTTCGTTTTGCAACACAGCACCCTCGGCCGGGTAGAGGGAGAAGGCTGGATTGCCCCCGACTCCATCGTGCAACAGTATCAGGTGATCAGTGAAGACGATCGCCAAAGCCAACGACGCAACGGGTTTGAAACCCTACACCGTCTAGACGAAAAAACCTACCTGTTTTCTGGTGGAACTTTTGTTGGCCCGGCACTGGTTACCACGATGGAGGCCATCCTCCAACGTCAGGGATAAGGTTGCTTCCGCGTAACCTCACGCTAAAATCACACCATAGCCAGTCCGCGAGGATTGAGGCTCCAAGAAGGGGATCGCCATATGAGTACCGACCCAAACATTGGTCGTCGCTTGTCCAATCGCTATCGCTTAGTTGAACTTGCCGGCAAAGGTGCCATGGGACGGGTCTACCGTGCCGAGGATACCCTGTTGGGGGGGGTGACTGTGGCGGTGAAGTTTTTAGCGCAAACCCTGCTCAATCAGCGGATGCGCGATCGCTTCGAGCGGGAAGCGACGATCTGCGCCCTATTGGCGGAAAAAACGATGCACATCGTCCGGGTCAAAGACTACGGCGTTGATGATCACGATGTCCCCTACTACGTGATGGAGTTCCTCGAAGGGGAAAACCTCAGCGACATGATCAAAACCCGCGCCCTCCCCTTTGGCCAATGTTTGAGTGTCCTGCGCCAGGTTTGTCGGGGCTTGGAATGTGCCCACCAAGGCATTTTATTTAAAGGGGAACCGAGCCAAATTATTCACCGGGATATTAAGCCCAGTAATATCCTCTTGGTGCAAGATGTCAGTTTTGGGGAATTGGTGAAGCTCCTGGATTTCGGCATTGCCAAACTAGTGGAAGCGAATCGGGATCAAACCCATTCGTTCATGGGAACCCTGGCCTACTGCTCCCCGGAACAGATGGAGGGCAAAGAACTCGATAGCCGCTCCGATATTTACAGTTTGGGGGTGACGCTCTATGAAATGCTGTCGCGGGATATGCCCCTGCTGCCGGAAAATAATTCCTTTGGGGGCTGGTATAAAGCCCACCACGATTTTCATCCCCTCCCCCTGCGGCCGGAATTAAAAATCCCCTCGGAACTGAGCCAGTTGGTGATGCGCTGTTTGGCAAAAAATCCCGACCATCGCCCCCAATCGGTGCGGGATATTTTGCAACTGATTGAACCGATGGAGGCGGAATATAACCGCACCCGCAAGTTAGCACAACTGGATGCGATCGCCCCCACCCTCAACCGTGAGGAAAGCCGCACCCAGTCCAGCCTCGAACAAGTTTGTTGGCAGCAAAAATGGCCCGAGAACAAGCCCCGCCAGAAAATTGTCTTTCCCCAACTGATCCGGGCCAGTGACGAGCTTTATGCCTCTTTATGGGTGATGCTTGAGCTTCAGGATATTGTCAACCGCCGCTCCAGCACCCGTTATAACCAATTCCTCTTTTCCACCATTCCCCACCCAATGCTCCTGTGGCTAACCGTGCTTTATAACCGCAGGGAGGGGCCGCGCTGGTTGCCCTGTTATCTTGACCTCAAAACCGGCATAGGGCAAAAAATCACCCATCTTTTAGGGACAAACGGCTACTATCGCATCCTCTTCTTTGCCCTGGAAAATCCCAACCAATGCGAAAACCTCACCACCACCACCATTGATCCCGAGCAATGCCGTCGCCTCCAAGATTGGGTACAAATTAGCAAAGGCCTCCCCAATGCTGGGCAGGCCACGATGAGTAAGAGTCTATTGCGTCAGGAGTTAGAAAAACTCAAGCCCAAGATCTTGATGAAGTTAGAGGCCAACGCCAGCGCCACCCAAGGTTATCAAAGTGATGGTGGGTGAACTCGCTCAATCTTTGGGGCTAAAGAATAAAACGGGGAACCAACTGTTGCGTAAGACCTCATTGGCAAAGCTGGGGGCAGTCCAGTCCAGTAATGCGCCCCGGCTCTGGTAGGCAATGGCGATCGCACTAATATCCACCTCCATCGCCACCGTCATCAGTTCCCGCATTGGATCACCCGTCCGGATCACCGTCTCCACCGCAACCCCCGTGGCCGCCAAATCCGCCTTCACTTTAGCCAACTTCTCTTCAGCCATTTGATACTGATAGTTGTCCTGCTCCGCTCGCCGGCCGCTGCTCGTCACCACCCAAACTAAATAGCATTGGGTGAGGCTGTGGCCAGAGTCACCGGCAATCAATTCCTTGACACGCTCCACCAAATAATCCGCCGATTGACTGCCATTGTAGGGAATCAGCAAACTGTGCCAGAGATGTTGACAGCGTAAATTGAGTTCCTCCTCACGATAGACCGAAACCAGTTGGGGACGGAGAATCAGGAGGGGAGTCTTGGTATTGCGAGCTAAACCCTGGGTCGTACTGCCAAACACGGTTTCCCGCATCAGGCTGCGGGTGGGTGTACCCGTGAGAATGAGATCACTATGATACTGTTCGAGCAGCTTGGGAATGGTCTCGGTCGGTTTGCCCGATCGCACCTCCACGATAATTTCCACTCCAGGGGGGGCATTGTCTGTTGCCGCCTTGAGGCGAGCCTGGGCCGCATCAATTTTTTCTTGATCAACGCGGGGCACATCCCCCTCTTCCCAGAGGGGAACCGTGTGGGCAAAGACAATCTGCGTAAAACCCCCTGCGGCCAAGGCAGGGACAAAATGGATTAGGCGTTGCAGGCCATCGGAAAAGTCTGTACAAATTAAGCAGCGTTGGAACATAGAACAGAAGCTGAGGAGTGGGCTTATCTTCTATTCTCCTACATCTTTCCAACTCTGGTCAGCCATGGGGGGATTAGGATCCGGAGTTTAGGGACACTAACGCGGTGAGCAGGTGAAGGGATTGAGGGTACGCCCCGAAACCCCCAGCATTGTTGCCATGGTAACGATGCGAGAGTTGTGAGGTCGGCCTCTCCCCAAAGGGCGGTATTAACCGCCACAGCTATGCACCAATGCCCCATTCATGGCGCAGGAAGTCTTTATACATATTTTCCCGCACCAACATCTGGCGGTACATATTGACTAAGAACTCCTGAGCCTGCTCGCGGCTCATTTGCTGCACCTGGGTTTCAAAGGAGCGGATGTTGAACTGTTGTTCCAAGGAAAGATCAACGGGTTGGGACATGGGAACCTCCAAACGACAAACGACGTTTACTGTGGATCACGAGACCAGCAACCAATGGGTTACTGCTTATATTACAAAACATAACAAATCCTTGACAGGATTGCCAGTTGCCTCTGATACGGTTTTGAAAATTTTCTTGCGGTAATGGGGTTGGGGCAAGGGTGAAATTTTGTAACCGTGGGGGCGATCGCCTCTTCCTCCTGTCGTCCTTTCTCCCCATAATTCCCCCAATCCTTCAAAAAATTTGACCAAATACGTAAACATTCTGTAATAATTAGGCGTAGGGTCGGCAAAAAACAGTAGATTGTATCTGGCCAATTGATATTCAAATCGACGGGCCCGGGAAAAACCCCAGTCTGGAGTCGGGTTGTGCTATTTAAAACCAGCCCATTCGCAATCAAGTGTGGCGCAACAAGAACAAAAGCATCAATATAGACTGGGGGCAAAAATTTTATCGGTTGCTTTGAGTTATTGATCCAGGTAAAGTGTCGTTTTCCGCCAGACTGGCTATAGAGCGACCGGATTCAAGCTTCAAGATGTGGGTTTGGGTCACTTCATTCATTCACGGTGTTTATTGTTGTTCGGAGTTAACTTTCATGTCTATTCGTCTTTATGTCGGCAATCTTCCTAAGGAATCCGTTGATCGCCAAGCTCTCCATGCTGTTTTTGAGGAGTTTGGCGAAGAGGTGTCCACCAAAGTGATTAAAGACCGTAAAACCGGGAAGTGTCGTGGTTTTGCCTTTGTCACCGTTCCCACCGATGAGATGGCGGATCAGGTGATCGAAAAGCACAATGGTCAGGCTTTCATGGATACCACCCTCAAAATCGAAAAAGCCCTGCCTCGGGAAAAAGCCAAAGGGGAGAAAGAGGGCAGCGTCCCCACCCCCAGCCCCACCACCAAGCGGACGGCTAGCACCACCAAAAAACGGCAAACCACCACGACGGTTTCATCCTCCAGCGGCTCGGTTCAGCCCGATCCCCGTTGGGCCGATGATCTCGCAAAGCTGAAGGAAATGCTCGCCGCCCAAGCCAGCAACACCTAAGGGGCCATTCAAACCCGAACGGCGCAGGCAACCCTAGGGTTGCTTGCGCTTTTTATGGTGGGCTACGCCTGGGAGGCAGCGGAGAACCCGGTTATTTTTCGAGGGACTTGGCCTATGTCCGGGGGATTAGCTTAAAATAAGTTAAAAGATATGTAAACTTTTTTAACTATTCTTTGCCAGTTGGGGCGTACCAATGATCTCTGTAAAATCCCTGTTTTCCCCGGTCGAAGCTGATCTTGAGATTCTTACCACCAATCTCAAGGCATTGGTGGGGGCCAAGCACCCCATCCTCAGCGCGGCTGCCGAGCATTTGTTTGGGGCTGGGGGCAAGCGGATGCGACCTGCCATTGTTCTGATGGTGTCGCGGGGAACGATGATCGGGCAAGAGATCACGCCGCGCCATCGTCGTTTGGCAGAAATCACCGAAATGATCCACACCGCCAGCCTCGTCCATGATGATGTGGTGGATGAATCGGAACTGCGGCGCAATGTGGCGACGGTGAATAGTTTTTTCGGCAACCGGATTGCGGTGTTGGCGGGGGATTTCCTCTTTGCTCAGTCTTCTTGGTATTTGGCGAATTTAGATAATTTGCAGGTGGTGAAGCTGCTCTCGGAGGTGATTCGGGATTTTGCCGAGGGGGAAATTCGTCAGGGGCTGAATCGTTTTGATACAGATTTGTCCATTGAGGCCTATTTAGAAAAGAGCTATTACAAAACCGCTTCGTTGATTGCCAATAGTGCCAAAGCCGCCGCCGTCCTCAGCGATGCCCCGGAGGAACTCACCCAAGAACTCTATCTTTACGGCCATCACTTCGGCCTGGCGTTTCAAATCATCGATGATATTCTCGATTTCACCGCCACCAGTGAGGTTTTAGGCAAACCGGCCGGCTCGGATCTGGCCAGTGGCAATCTGACGGCTCCGGTGCTTTACGCTTTGGAGGAGCACCCCTATATTGCGGTGTTGATTGAGCGGGAGTTTAGTCAGGCGGGGGATTTGGAACAGGCGTTGGAGTTGGTACGCAATAGTCGGGGGATTGAGCGATCGCGCCAATTGGCTCAACACCATTGCGAAGAGGCGATCGCCCACCTCAAAAGCCTTCCCCCTTCCCCCTGTGCTCAAGCTTTAGAGGATTTGGCGAACTATAGTTTGAATCGGATGACTTAAGAGGGGGAAGTGGGAAGTAGGAAGTGGGGAGTGGGGGATTTGGGTTTATTTCT
>JAABSU010000007.1 GCA_011390265.1 Spirulina sp. | reverse complement strand
GCCGGTTCAGGCCGGTTCGGTGTTATTGATTGCGCGGGTGTGGGATGGGGTGCTGGATCCCTTGGTGGGGTGGTTGAGTGACCAGACGCGATCGCGCTTTGGGCGACGCTATCCTTGGATGCTTGGCGGCGCAATTCCCATGGGCCTGAGTTTCGCCTTCCTGCTCTGGGCCATGCCCACCGCCCCCCTCCATTGGCGCTGGCTCTACGCCACGGCCATGGCGTTGGTGTTTTATACCGCGTTTACGATCGTCATTGTCCCCTATTCCACCCTAGGGGCAGAATTAACCCATCAATATCAAGAACGGACGCGCCTGGTGAGCGTCAAGGCCGCCTTTACCATTGGCAGCAGCATCATGGCCTTGGTGTTAGCCCAGGTTATTTTTGGGTTGATCGAAGATGATGTGTTGAAGTATCAGGTATTGGGGGGCATTTGTGGGGCGATCGCCACCCTCAGTATGGTGATCTGCGTTTGGGGAACCCGCGATCGCTTTGCCGCCATGCAACAGTTTCGCTATCGCTCCGTTAAACCCCCCACAATGCCCATCGGTCAACAGTTACAGATGGCGTTCAGTAATCGCCCTTTTATCTACATTGTTGGGATCTATCTCTGCTCCTGGCTCGGCTTACAGGTGACGGCGGCAATCCTGCCCTATTTCGTCGTCGAATGGATGGGATTAACGGAACAAGCCTTTACCCAAATGGCTTTGGCGGTGCAGGGAACCGCCTTTTTAATGATGATCTTTTGGCGGCGGTTGAGTTTGCGCCTCAGTAAGCGGGCGATCTATCTGTGGGGCGTGCCTTTAACCCTTGTGGCGCAGTTGGGATTGTTCACGCTCCAACCGGGTCAAACGGTGTTGATGTATGGGTTTGGGATGTTGGCCGGCATGGGGTTATCGGTGGCCTATTTAATTCCCTGGTCAATGTTGCCCGATGCGGTAGATTTTGATGAACTGCGCACCGGCCAACGGCGGGAGGGGGTGTTTTATGGGTTGATGGTGCAGATGAAAAAGTTGGCGATCGCCGCCACGATCTTTTTCCTCAGCCGCCTCCTGGATCAGTCCGGCTTCATCACCGACAACCTCAGCGATCCCGAACAACCCGCCTCTGCCCTTTGGATGATTCGGCTCCTCATCGGGCCGATTCCGGTGGTGAGTCTCGTCGTGGGGCTACTCTTAGCCGCCACCTATCCCCTTTCCCAAGCCGTTCACAACGACATCATGCTTAAATTAGCCGCCCAACGTCGCCAAACGGAAACGCCTGAATAAGGCTATTCCCCCGTTTGGACGCGCCACAAATTTGCATAAATCCCCCCTTGGGCAAGGAGCGTATCATGATCCCCCGCTTCGGCAATTTGGCCCTGATCCATCACATAGATGCGATCGGCGTGGCGGATTGTCGAAAGGCGATGGGCGATCGCAATCGTCGTCCGGTTTTCGGTAATATGGGCCAAAGCGCGACTAATGGCCGCTTCCGTTTCGTTATCCACCGCTGAAGTAGCTTCATCGAGGATCAGAATCGGGGGATTTTTCAAAATGGCCCGGGCGATCGCCAGCCGTTGCCGCTGCCCTCCCGATAATTTTTGGCCCCGCTCCCCGACAATGGTTTCATAGCCCTGGGGCAATTGGGCAATAAACTCCTCCGCTTCCGCAAGCTTGGCCGCGTTGCAGATTTCGGCAACGCTGGCCCCTGAACTGCCGTAGGCGATATTTTCCGCCACTGTGCCATGGAACAGGAACACATCCTGACTCACCAAACCCATGGCCCGGCGCAAATCCGGTAACTGAATATTGCGAAGATCGAGGCCATCAATGGTAATGCTGCCCCCCTCAATTTCATAGAAGCGGAGCAGCAATTTAACGAGGGTACTTTTCCCCGAACCCGTTGCCCCCGCAATACCGATGGTGTGGCCGGCGGGAATCGTTAAACTCAACCCCCGCAGAATCGGATAGCCCGACTGATAACTAAACTGGACTTGACTAAAGGCGATCGCCCCCTGCACCTCCGGTAAAGCTTGGCCCCCCGAAGCAATGCGGATCGGCGTATCCAACAGATTCATCACCCGCTGAGTGGAAGCCATGGCCCGCTGATACTGATCCAAGGTTTGCCCCAAACGGGTCAGGGGCCACAGCAGCCGCTGGGTCATAAACACAAGGGTGCTATAGGTTCCCACCGCCAAGCGGCCGGCGATCGCCTCCTGTCCCCCAATTAACAGCGTCGCAATGAACCCCCCAAAAATCACGATGCGAATCAACGGCACAAAGGCCGCACTGAGGGCGATGGCATGGCGGTTACTGCGGCCATAGGCGGCACTATCTTGGCGGAGGCGATCGAGTTCGTAGGCTTCGGTGGTAAAACTTTTAATCGTCGTAATGCCGCTGAGGTTATTGGCCAGGCGCATACTCAACAGGCTCACCTTTTCCCGAACGGCGGCATAGCGGGGGGCCAAGCGGTTTTGAAAGGCGATCGACCCCCAAATAATCAGCGGAATCGGGATCATCGTCAGCCAAGCCACCTCCGGCGCAAGGATAAAAAATCCCCCACTCACCAAAATCACCGTCGTTGCCACCTGGAGAATCTCATTGGCCCCAATATCGAGGAACCGCTCCAACTGGTTAATATCATCATTGAGAATCGCCAACAGCCCGCCGGTACTGCGATCTTCAAAAAAGCGCATTTCTAAATTTTGCACATGGCCATAGGCCTCCAGGCGCAGATCATGCTGCATCCGTTGGGCTAAATTGCGCCAGAGGCGATCGTAGCCATATTCAAACAGCGATTCTAAGCCCCAAATCACCGCCGATAAAACGCTCAACAGCACCAATTGCGCCCCCGTGTCCCGAACGCCCCAACCCGCAATTAACGAATCCTCCTGTTTCACCACCACATCCACCGCCGCCCCAATTAAGACCGGCGGCGCAAGATCAAACAGTTTATTGAGGATAGAACAGACCGTAGCCTGTCCAATAGCGAGGCGATAGCGGCGGCCATAATGGAGCAAACGTTGGAGGGGATGGGGAGGGGAAGAGGTCAAGAGAGCGGTGGGGCTGAGGGGTAAAAATGGGGCTGAATTTAGGCGGGAAAATGCTTAAAAACAACGAGTTTAGGGCAACATTCTAGCCTTTTTTGCCCGAATCCGTTGCGAAAGTTCCCATTAAACCTAAAATAATGGCAGGGTTGTCTGCCTTCACGGATTCTGATGGTCTACGCATCACAGCGTTGAATCATCGTCAGCCCTCCCCCGTCCAGAGATTGTGGCAATGCTGCCGGTGTTTGCTTTCTCTGTTGTCTCCTTCGCTTGTCAAGAGAGTCAAACGCTGTTGCCATTTCCCCCCTGACCTGCTCCGAGGGTTCAACACAGTCCCCATGGCAATCGGACTTGATGCAGACTCAACCCCCATCATGGCTACACCACAAGACATGATGCTTTTCCCTCCCACCTGTTCACTTTTGATCCCCCATTTAAAAACATGGAATTTTCAATCGCTACATTATTAGCTCAATTCAGTCCAGAGAAATTGGTTGCTGCCAAGTTTTTAGAAAAGAAGCTGGATTGTGAAGATGAATTGTGTATCGAAAAGCTCCAAATTATCCTTGATGCGCTCGAAAAAATTGGCCTGCTGAACAAGGAGTTGGGTAAGTATCGGCGGGTGATTCCAGAAGGGATGGTGGAAGCAAAGTTGCGCTGTTCAAGTAAGGGGTTTTGTTTTGCGATTCAGGATCAGGAGGGGGCGGATGATATTTATGTGCGGGAAAGCTATTTAAGCAATGCCTGGAATGGCGATCGCGTCCTTGTCAGGATCATCAAGGAAGGCAGCCGTCGCCGCTCCCCTGAGGGGGCGGTGCAGGTGATTTTAGACCGGGCGAATCCCTCACTGCTGGCCCGGATTAAACACACCGGCCACAGTTACCGCGCTGTTCCCCTTGATGATCGCCTCCTGTTTGAAATTGAATTGCAAACGACAGGGGAGGAGCTAGCCGAAGCCATTGATCACCTGGTTCATGTGGAAATTCTCCGCTATGCGATCGGCACGAATCTTCCCCTCGGCCGGGTGACGAAAATTCTAGGCTCCGATGCCGAAACCGCAGCGGATACAGATATTGTCGCCTGCAAGCATGACCTGCCCCAGGGCTTTAGCGAGAAGGTGCAGGAATTTGCCAGATTGACCCCTAAACCGGCTCCCAATGGCAAAATCGCCAAGGCGGAAATTAATAAACGCTTTGACCTGCGCTCTGTGTTGACCATTACCCTCGAAGATGAGGATCGTCTCAAAAGCAAGCCGCCGGAGTTGATCGAGAATGCCTTTAGTTTGGAACCCCTCGATGATGGCCAATGGTTGTTAGGGATTCACATCGCAGATTTTGCCCATTATATTGAGGCGGGTTCTCCCCTCGATAATGAGGCAAAAAAACGAGGCACGGCGGTGTATTTGGATGATTTTGTCGTGCCGTTGTTTCCCGATATCATTACGCGGCGTTGTTCGTTGGTGGTGGATCATGAACGGTTGGCGATTAGTATTTTGCTGACGTTGGATAAGACGGGCCAGGTGATTGAGTTTGATATTCAACCCAGTGTGATTAAGGTGGATCATCAACTGAGTTATCAACAGGTGCAGGCTTATTTAGGGCAACAGGAGGATGCGCCGTCAGCGTTAGCGGAGGCCAACGCGATGTTGGAGCAACTCTTTTTTACCCTCGCGCCGTTGGTGAAGGCGCAACGGTTGCAACGGGGGGGCTTTGACCTCCATACGCCGCCGCTGTCCCATGCGTTTAAAGATGAAAGCCGCTTGGGGGTGATTACGGTGGATCCAACGGTGCCGTTGCGGTCTTCTTTGATGGATGTGGCGATTTTGGCGGGGAAGGCGATCGCCGATCATTGTCGCAAGTTGGAGTTACCGGCCCTCTATTGTGGTCATGTGGAGCCGGATGTGATGGAGTTGGAGGATTTTATCAAGTTGGGGACGAATTTAGACCTTAACTTAGACATTGATTCGGAGGATGAACTCACGCCGCGAGATTACCAAGCCTTTACCCAAGAAATCGCCAATTCTCCCGCCCCGAAAATCCTCACGGAGTTCCTCAAAAAAACGATTAAGCCGGTGCATTATGCCACCAAACCTGTCCCCCATTTTGGTTTGGCCTATGGGGATAGCTATTGTCAGGTGTTGGCTCCGGGGCAACGCTATGGGGATTTGTTGATGCAGCGGTTATTGAATACGCTGTTTACGGAAGGGCGCGATCGCCGCACGACGCGATCGCGCAAGGCGGTCAATCTCGGCAGCAGTGAATCCTATGATGAACTGACCTGGAATGTTCTGGCTCCGGCAATGCAAAACCAGTGGGAAGCGGAGATGCATGAGGTGGTGCATCACCTCAATGAGCGGCTCAAGCTGGCAGAAGATGCGGAGAATGATCTCCAGGGCTTGAAAAAAGCGGAGAAAATGAAGGCTCGCACGGGGGATGTCTTTAAAGGCTGGATTACCGGGGTGCAGTCCTATGGTTTCTTTGTGGAAATTGAGGAGTTAATGGTGGAGGGGTTGGTGCATGTTTCTTCCCTTAAGGATGATTGGTATGAATACCGCTCTCGCCACAGTTGCCTTGTGGGTCGTAAGAATCGCACCGCCTACCGTTTAGGCGATCGCGTTGAGGTACAGGTCAAAAGTGTGGATTATTACCGTCAACAAATCGATCTCGTCACGGTCAGCGGGGGCAGTGCGGCGGTGAATTCTGATTTCGATGAGGATGAATAAACTTCTCCTCACCTCTTTCGCCCCGTGGTTATCCCATCACCGCTCCAATGCCTCCGATGATCTTCTGGGGCTACTCCCCCCGGATGATCGTTTTAATCTCCTGCGGCAGTTGCCGGTGGATACGGTGTTGGCGCGGCAGGCGGTGTTGGCGGCCATGGTTCAGGAGCGGCCGGCGGGGGTGGTGTGTTGTGGCATGGCGGAGGGGCGATCGCTCCTCACCGTGGAGGCGCAGGCACGGGAGGGGGCCACTTGCTACGGGACGGGTTTAGATTTACCGAAGCTCATCGCCGGTTTAACAATGACGGCCATTAGTGAGGATGCGGGGCAGTTTGTCTGTGAGGGTCTTTATTATGGCGTTTTAGAGGCGCTACCCCGATTAGATTGGCCCTGTTTTGGCTTATTTGTCCATGTGCCGTTGTTAACGCCGGATAATCAGGCGATCGTGTTGGGAGATTTTAGGACGATTTTGGGGCGATTAATCTGAGGGTTTCGCCAATCTGTAGAATGTGGGCAATGCCCACCCTACTTAAGGTGTGAGAAAAGCTGGATAAGCACAGAAACCGGGTTTCTTACACCGTTTCATTGTTCCATAATATTCTCCCAGAAACCCGGTTTCTCTCCCTCACCTCATCACTTTTGTACTCTCATTTCGCTCCTTCAGCAAAACCCCATCATCCTCCATCCCCCCCACATCTTGCTCCGGCGTTAACACAAAATCATTCCCTCGAATTTCCGCCAACGTTGCCCCCTTGACAAAAAAACGTCAATTTTCCCCAAAGGGACATCAGCCATTAGGGCAACCTGGGGAGTTTTCCCACGGGCTTGTAATATTGCAATACAAGTATTACAGGATCGTAAGGGCCGAACCGCCCTCCCCTCAACTTTCAAGTTTGCAGTATGATCTAAACTAGAGAACACAACACACTCAAGGTTTTATGGCTTATAAACTTCCAGCACTGCCCTACGATTACACGGCATTGGAACCCTACATCTCCAAAAGCACTCTGGAATTCCACCACGACAAGCACCATGCGGCTTATGTGAATAACTACAACGCAGCGGTGGCCAACACAGACCACGACAGCCAACCCATTGAAGACGTAATCAAAAGCATTGCGGGGAATCCCGACAAAGCTGGCCTGTTCAACAATGCAGCCCAGGCTTGGAACCATTCCTTTTATTGGCAATGCATGAAACCCAATGGCGGCGGCACACCCACCGGAGCATTGGCGGACAAAATCACCGCTGATTTTGGTAGTTTTGACAAGTTCGTTGAAGCGTTTAAGGCTGCCGGTGCAACCCAGTTCGGTAGCGGCTGGGCTTGGCTGGTGCTGGAAAATGGTACGTTGAAAGTGACCAAAACCGGCAATGCTGATCTGCCTTTGGTTCATGGCCAAACCGCGCTCCTGACCATGGATGTTTGGGAACACGCTTATTATTTGGATTACCAAAACAAGCGTCCTGACTATATCAATACCTTTGTCACCCAATTAATTGATTGGGACTTCGTGGCGAGCAATTTCGCGGCTGCATAATCAGCCCATCATCCCTTGATGATTCTCGTCGGGGCGAAACATGTTTCGCCCCGGCCTTTTTTTGTGCGATCGCTCCCGACAACGCTCCGGTCTTGAAAAATCTCAACATCCGCCCTAGCATTCCCTTGGATGATCAACCTCTGGAGTGTCTATGTCCAATCCCCCCTCCCCATCAAGCACTGTTTTTGGATTACCGGCGGAACAAGGGCGATGGTTACTAATTCCCCTTGGGATTAGTGTCCTGCTCTGTTTGGGTACGGTGTATTCCTGGAGTGTCTTTCGCAAACCTTTAGAACAAGATTTCAACATCACCGCTACCCAAAGCCTCCTGCCCTACACCGTTGCTTTGGTGTTCTATGCGATCCTGATGCCGATCGCCGGCTTTTATATTCCCCGCTTGGGGACGCGCTTAACAACGGTCATCGGGGGCTTGATCGTTGGGGCGGGCTATATTCTCTCTAGCTTTAGCAGTAATATCGCGATGATGACGCTCACCTATGGGGCGATCGCCGGTACAGGGGTGGGCATTACCTATGGTGTGCCCATGGTGGTAATGGCCCGCTGGTTTCCCGATCGCAAGGGTTTGGCGGTGGGTCTGACGATTATTGGTTTTGGCCTGTCGCCGCTGATTACCGCACCCTTGGCGAATAACTTAATCAATGTCTACGGTGTCCAGGTAACGCTGCGGATTTTGGGGATTGCCTTTGCGATCCTGATCACGGCCCTTGCTGCTGCCCTCAAACTTCCCCCCCAAGACTGGCATCCCCACCACCAGGCTAATACGCCTCGGGTCAAAATCCCCCCCCAAACCTATCCCCCGCAAATGCTCAAAAGCCGCTCCTTTTATGGGTTGTGGCTCTGCTATACCATTGGGGCGTTGGTGGGTTTGACGGCCATTGGGATTTCTAGCCCGGTGGGGGAAGAGGTGATTCAAATTGATCCGGCCATTGCCGCCAGTAGTGTTTCCCTCTTTGCCCTGTTTAACGGCCTGAGTCGCCCCCTGTTTGGCTGGTTGAGCGATCGCTTCCGGCCGCGAGATGTGGCGATCGCCACCTACATCCTGATCCTGATTGCCTGCATTCTCATGGCCCATGCCCAAGGGGGCCAGGTGATCACCTATTTAATCGCCTTTTGCTTATTTTGGTTCTGTCTAGGGGGATGGCTGGCGATCGCCCCCACCACAACGCTCCGCTTTTTCAACCCCGACGATTACGCCCAAAACTACGGCATTGTGTTTACCGCCTACGGTTTTGGCGCTCTGATTGGTACGCTCACCGCTGGGCAAATGCGCGACTGGTTCGGGAGCTATACCTACGCCTTCTATCCCATGGCGGGCCTAGCGATCCTGGGGATTATCCTGGCCACCTTCCTGCTCAAGCCGGATCATCGTCTCTAATTCCTGCGTCCATTGCCAGGTGAATCTCCCTTGCATCAGGGTTAACCCCGTAAAAACCAGGCCCCAAGGGTGGCGGGCCAACAGGCCAGCGATCGCCGTCGTTCCCAATAGAAACACCGCGCCGCTAGAAGTCGCCGCCAAAGCTGTCACCAGGGCAATGGCGGCTAACCCCCGCCGCCACCAAAGGCCCAGGGCAATCCCCAACCCCAGTCCCACCCCTGCCCCCACCCCTGCCGCCCTAAGGGCCTCACCAAAGGCCGTCCACCCATAGAAAAACCCCAACAAGGCCCCCGTGCAGCCGGCGGCAAGAATGTGACGGTAAGGGGGGATGCACCGGGCCAAGCCAACCCCCATCAGGCAACCGTGGAGGATCACAACTAACAGCCCGACGGTGTGATTCAAGGGCTGGCCAAGGGCAGAGAAGATCAGCACAGATAGGCCATGGCCGGTGATCAGGGTGGCGATCGCCATCACCAGGGTTAATTTAAACAAGGGCCATGGCCCCCACCTGCGCCCGTTTCCACTCCTCATCCTGCCTCAACCCCCATGCCACCGTTAAATCTGCTGCGCCAACACCCCTTAAGCATGGCGATCGCCTTTGCCCTGCTGTTGTCCCTGATTTTATACGCCCAACCCACCAGCCAACGGCCTCCCCCTGTGGATTTGCAACAAACCCTCTTCCCGGGCGTGGAATATCAGCGCACCGCCCGCGATCAGCCCCGGCCGATGATGATCCACACGCTGCGCTTAGATCTGACCACACCGGGGTTAAGGGTGGTGGTTTCTGGGGGCGATCCAGAACATCCCGGCCAAGCAGTAGCCCGCACCACGACAGAATTTTTACGCTCATCGGGGGCGCAGGTGGCGGTGAATGGCAGCTATTTTTACCCCTTTCGGGAAAAAACCCCTTGGGATTTTGCGCCCCGATCGGGCGATCGCGCCTTTGTTTTGGGGGAGGCAATCGCCCAAGGCGTGACCTATGCCGAACCGCGCCCCCAATGGTATCCCCTCTGTCTATCCCCCCAACGGGCCACCATTGCCACAGCAATCACCTGTCCCTCCGGCACTGAATTTGGTTTAGCCGGTCGCCAGCCCCTGATCCAAGGGGGACGCATTCGCCCCAAACCCAACAGCGGCAAACCCTACGCCCATTTAATTGCCGCCACAAATCCCGATGGCACGATCCTCTGGTTGATGGCGGTGGATGGGAAGCAGCCGTTTTATAGTGAGGGGATGACGCGGTGGGAGGCGGCCCAGTGGTTAATGCAGTTGGGAGCAACGGAGGCGATCGCCCTCGATGGCGGCGGCTCCACCACCATGGCCTATCATGCCCCGACCGGCATTCAACTCCTCAACGCCCCGATTCACGCCAAGATCCCCATGTGGGAGCGTCCGGTGGTGAATCATATTGGGGTTTTTAGTGGGGAGTAGGGGCAAAAAATTAAATTTTTCGCCCTACCGTGCCGACCATTGCCCCGACGGTAGCCAAATCCCCCCATCGGCCACCACCCGGTTAGGCTCCATCACATAAATCCAGGCCTCCCCTAGGGGTGTTCCGGCAGGATCAAAGATGGCTTGGCGCTGACGTTGGTATTCATTTAAATCGGGCGATCGCCCCTCCTCATAGGTTTCCAAAGGATCTAAAGCCGCCAAAATCCCAGGATCGCTAAAATGCAACAACACCCCCTGAACCTTTTCGTTGCCGAGGGTGAGGGCAGGATAGCCCTGCCGGGGAAGATGGAAAAGCCGGCCCCAAACCCAAGCGGGTTCGACAGTGTGGGGGCGATCGCCACAATAGGCAGCATAATTTGCTTCACCGGGCTTGAGCGTACCGTAAACAAAAACATCCACCATAGGGGCCTACCGGAAAACAGCCAATGGCTCGGCTAAACAGAGCCACGGTGCCCATTGTAGCCAAAACTGTCTGCCCCCTTGCCCCTAATCCACCATGGAGCCATTGGGTAACGTCGTGTGATCCAGAACTGCGGCATCCCAGTTCACACCATGATCCTTTGCCCCTCGGAAATTAGCCCCCGCTAAATTTGCGCCATCCAAATCCACCCGCATAAAATTCGCCCCCCACAAATAGGCATTACGCAGGCTGGTGCGTTGCAGATTGGCCCCCGCTAGATCAGCTTGATTGAGCACGGCGGCCGTTAAATCCGCTCCCCGGAGATTGGCATGGGTGAGGTTTGCCTTTGATAAATTAGCCTCCGTCAAATCCACCCGCATCAGGTTACTGCTTTCCAAATTGGCCGCCTGGAGATCAGCCCGGGCCATAAAAGCCGTCCGAATTTGGCTAAAACTCAGATTTGCCACGGTTAAAATTGCCCCACTGAGGTTTGCCCCACTGAGTTTTGCCTCACTGAGATCAACCCCATCTAGGTTTGCACCCTGCAAATCCACACCATTCATAAACGCTTCTGTGAGCTTAATCCCATTCAGGTTTGCGCCCCGCAGGTTCGCGCCACTTAACCGCGCCCCGGACAGATTAGCCCAGCTAAAATTGACATTTTTCAGATTCGCCCCTCGGAAGTTAATCCCCTGTAAATTAGCCCCGCAGAGGTTGACTGATTCAAGGTTTGATTGACGTAAATTGACATGATTTAAGGTTGCACCGCTCAGTTTTGCGCCCTTGAGGATGGATTTAATGAATTCAGCCCCTTTGAGGTTAGCTTTAGTTAAATCTGCTTCCACTAAACTGGCAGCGTTCACCTTCGCCATGGAGAGATCGGCACGAAATAAAAAAGCTCCCGATAAATTCGCACCACTGAGATTTGCCCGGCTGAAGTTGACTGCACCCAAGTAGGCCCCCCGTAAATCAATATCGGGAAGTTTTGCCTGTTGAAGATTGGCCCCCATCAGGTTAATGCCCTGAAAATCTCGTTCACCGTCGTTGTAGCGTTTGAGCAGTTCTTGAGCATCCATAGGGCGTTCCTCTCCGGTTGACAAAAATGAGTCGCTTGCAATATTTAAGCTTCTATTTATATTGTGGGAGACTGACTCAAAAATTGGGGTTAATTTTTCTGAAGACTACCTTTAACATTCTTCAGCAAAACAAGGGAGGTGGCGGGGGAACTTTTGGCGATCGCCTCCCATCTTCAGCCTATTGTCTCGATCCTACAAGGCAATGGCCTGATTAAAATATGGACGTTCATCAGATTTTAAGGGGGAAATCACCATGAACTTCAAAGAATTAGCGGGTACGGGCTTATGCTTTTGGCTGTTGACTTTGGGCAATGCCTATGCACAATCGATTACCGCTGCCCCCGATGGTACAGGCACAATCCTTGATCACAACGGCCAAATCTGGCAAATTCAAGGGGGGAGCTTATCCCGTGATGGGCAGAATTTGTTCCATAGTTTTGAGCGGTTTAACCTCAGCGCGGGGGAAGTGGCTCAGTTTTTTAGTGATCCGGCCATTGCGAATATTTTGGGGCGGGTCGTGGGCGGTGAAGTTTCCCATATTGATGGCTTCATGCAGGTGGTGGGGAGTGGGGCGAATTTATATTTGCTTAATCCGGCGGGGATTATTTTCGGCCCCAATGGTCGCCTTGATGTGGGGGGCAGTTTTTTCGCTACAACAAGCGATCGCCTCGGCTTCGGTACGGGGTTTTTTAATGCCACGGGGCCGAACGATTACGCCCAATTGGTGGGAACCCCCAATCACTTCAGTTTCCTCACGGATCAGCCCGCCGCCATCCTCAATCAGGGGACGCTCACCGCACCGGGTCAGGTGGGTTTAATTGCGGGGGCGGTGGTGAATACGGGGGAAATTACAGCGGGCCAGGGTTTAACCCTAGCGGCAGTGGGGGAAAATCATGTCCGTCTCTCCCAAGGGGGAATGTTGCTCACCGTGGATTTACCCGCTGAAGCGGTAGCGCGGGGCTTTACGCCGTTGGAATTGCCGGGGTTATTAACGGGGGGAATGCAGTTAACCGGGCGGATCGCCGCGCCTCACATTGATCTAATCGCCACGGGGGCGATCGCCGTGGCAGATCCCGGTCAGGTGGTCACGGCGGACGGATTATTTGCGCCCCGTGTCACCCGCTGGGGAAGTGGCCCCTTAGCCTATACCTTCATTGATAGCCGCGTTAAGGATTACCACAGCCTGCTCTATGGGGGGGAAAGGGGGACGATTGCCCAGGTGATTGGCCGGGATCAGGAAGGCTTAGAAGCGGTAGGTATCGCCTTGGGGTCAGCAGCGGAGCCGGTGGCGGCGGTGAATATCGTAGCGGAGGGGAATCAGGGCCATTTCCTCTTGGGGAGTACGTTAGTTACAGCGGAAACGGTGGCCCAAAAAGCGGACACCCTGGCGGCTTGGGGGGCAAATTTGGCGGCGGGGGCGGATATTCTGATCTACAGTTGCTTTACAGCCTTGGGGGCTGTGGGGGAGGCGTTGTTGGGGGCGATCGCCCAAGCCACGGGCGCAGACGTAGCGGGTTCCACCAATATCACCGGCTATCACCCTACCTTAGGGGGGGATTGGCTTTTAGAGGCCCAAACCGGAGCCATTGAAGCAGTAACCCCTTTTAATGCCCAGATTCTTGAACAATACCGAGGCACATTAGCCACCTATTTCGTGAATGATAGTGATGTTTCCGATACCGGCTCCGGCTTCAGCGGCGGTTTAATTTGGGCCATCGAGCAAGCCAATGCTAACCCCGATTTCGACACCATCGTGTTAGCCGCCAACAGCCGCTACGAATTTAATACCTACTTTTATTCCGGCCTGTTGGGTGTCTATGGTAACTCTGCCCTGCCGAGTTTAACGGGCAGTTTAGAAATCCAAGGGAATAACGCCACCTTGGCCCGCGCCGCCACCACGACAGATTTCTTTCGCTTTCTACAAGTGGATGGCAATGTCACCCTAGCGAACCTCACCCTGGACGGAGCACAAAGTAGTAATCAGGGAGCAGGGCTACTGAACACAAACACCGCAAACACCGTGCTGCGCAATACGACGGTGCAAAATAATCGGTCGTTAAATACCGGCGGCGGCATTAACAATGATGGTACATTAATCCTCGAAAATAGCACCGTTCGCAACAATATCACTGATTCCAGAGGGGGCGGCATTGAGAATGGCCCCGGTGCAACCTTGACGGTGATCAATAGTGAAATTTCTGGGAATGTCAGCCTCCAAACCTTTGGCGCAGCAGGAGGTGGCCTCAGCAACTATGGCACGGCAACGCTACAAAATAGCACCGTCAGTAATAACAGCAGCCCCACCGTTAACGCTTCCGGCGGCGGAATTAGCAATGATGGTACGCTCAATTTAATCGGAACCACTGTGCAGGGTAACACCAGCGTCAATAATGGTGGAGGGTTGTTCAACCGCAGTAATGCAACGCTGCTCAACAGCACCGTTCAGCAAAACACGGCTGGCAATGAAGGGGGCGGGATTGGTAATTTCCACAATTTGACCCTCGTGAACAGTACGGTTACGGGTAATACTGCCCCCAATTATGACGGCATTGTCAGCCAGGTGGCAGTGGCTAACACGACGCTCCGAGATAGCGTGATCAATGGTGATACCGCGTTTCGGGAATTACAAGTGTTTGGCAATGTGCAGATTTGGGGCAATGAATTTGATCTCAGCGGTGTGGGAGTATCCGGTAGCGGTCATCTCCACATTGCTCCCCTCAACCCCAACCAAGGGATGATCATTGGCGGCAGTCAGAATGATACGCCGGCCCTGGACATTACCAGTACGGAACTCGGCTTCTTTCAGGGAAGTTTAAGCGGGATTACCTTCGGCCGCAGTGATAGCACGACTCCCCTGATCGTTGCGGATAACGTCACCGTTCACGACCCACTCACCCTTCTCAGTGGTGGAGCCGTGGCCATTAATGGCAACCTGCAAACCCAGGGCAACTCTTTAACCGTCCAAGCCGGAACCACGATTAACGCCACTGGAACCCTCAACACGTTCAGTAGTGGGGGCGGCGGAGCCGTGACCTTAACAGCACCGGGGAATATTACATTCCGCAACATCATCGCCGCTGGGGCCAGTGGGAACGGCGGCGCGGTAACGATCGCCAGTGCAGGAGGGGCCATTGCCACCAACGGCCAAGGCCTAATCGACACCAGTGCCGGCACCGGTAACGCCGGAGCCGTCACCCTCACCGCCCCCCAAGGCATCCATACCGGCGCAATTTTCACCGAATCCCTCACCGGCCAAGGGGGATCTGTCCGCCTCGAAACCGCTGGCATGGTGCGTTTGACGGGTAGCGTCAGCAATAGCGCCTTTCAAGGGGGCAACTGGAGCATTGCCACCGCTGGCGCGGCCCAGGGGGGAACCGTATTCATTCGCCACGGGGGAAAAGGCATGATCCCCTTTATTGTTGGGGATAGTGCGATCAACGGTAGCACCGGGGGCATCACTACGGGGACAGGGCCGGGCCAAACGATTTTGCCCCTCAATAGTTACCGCTTCACCCATCGCCAAGCCGGGATCGAAATTACCCCCGACGTTTCCCCCCCTAACTCACCCACCATCCTCCCCAACTTTGCCACCGTCCTCGCTGGATCCACCCCCAACACCCGGGCGGGGATTAATTTATTTGATGATTTGGTGAATAACATTGGCGATCGCCTCGGCACAAGCACCACATTCACCGAAAAAGGGTTTAATTGGGACGGCGAAGGGGGGGGCGATCTCGGTCGCCTTGAATTAGCCCTACCGAGTTTGGATCAAGGTTTTGCCGCTCCATTTATCGAGCATTTTAGTGAGCAAATTGAGGCGCGAGGGGCGATCGCCACGGGAGGAGAGGAAACAGACCGCGAAACCGAAACAAGCGCCTCCATCGCCTCAATGCGGGCCACCCTGAGGCGCATCCACGCCCAAACCGGCACTAACCCTGCCCTGATTTATGTCTTTAGCTATCCCCATCAGTTAGAGGTGGTGGTGGTCACGCCGGAAAATTACCTGATTCGCCAGGTCGTGCCAGAAGCAAACCAAGTGGCCCTGCAAACCGTCGTCAGCCGCTTCAACCGTGCCGTCAGTAATCCCCGCCTCCTCCATAGCTACCGTGAACCCGCCCAACAACTCTACGATTGGTTAATTCGCCCCATCCACGACGATCTAAAAGCCCTGAATATTGACACCTTGCTATTTACCCTTGATGCCGGCCTGCGCACGATTCCCCTAGCGGCCCTCCACGATGGCGATCGCTTCCTCGTTGAAGAATTTAGCCTAGGGCAAATCCCCAGCCTCAGCCTCACCAACAGCAGCTATCAACCCCTCCATCAAGCCCCTGTGGTCGCCATGGGGGCTTCCACCTTTACCCATCACGGCCCCTTACCCGCCGTCGAGGTGGAATTGCAACTGGTTACTCAAAACGAGGGGGCGACCTTCCACAATGAAGCCTTTACCTTTGAAAATTTGCGGAATAATAGCCACAACCAAGGCTATCAAATTGTCCACCTCGCCACCCATGCGGATTTTCGCGATCGCCCCGACCAAGCCTATATCCAACTTTGGGATCGCTCCATCGGCTTTGAAGATTTACGCCAACTGCAATGGCACACCGACCCCCAAATTGAACTCCTCGTCCTCAGTGCCTGCCGTACCGGCCTCGGCAGTCCCGAAGCAGAACTAGGTTTTGCCGGGTTAGCGGTGGGGGCGGGGGTCAAGTCTGCCTTGGCGAGCCTGTGGTACGTCAGCGATTTAGGCAGCCTCAGCCTCATGAACGAGTTTTATCGCCACCTCCGGGATTCTGAAGTGACGATCAAAGCCGAAGCCCTGCGCCGCGCCCAACTTGCCCTGCTGCGGGGTGAGAAAGTCATCGAAGGCAATGCTTTGATCTTAAGATCCGGTCAAACTCAACAGATGATTCCCCTGCCCGCCAGCCTCCGCCAAAGCACCGACCCTGATTTAAGCCATCCCTTTTATTGGAGTGCTTTTATGATGGTGGGCAGTCCATGGTAAAGGCGTAGGGGCGAAAAATTTTTGTGCCTCCAGCAGGCTTACGCCAACGCCCCGACACCAACACATCAATCATTACTTGCCTTTCTGCTGGTTTTTCGCCTGCTCAATGGCAATCTCCTTCAAGGCATCAAAGGAATTGCGGTTAGATGTTCCCTCAATGGCCTTCACCGCCAAATCCTGTACCTGTTTCAACGCAGAATCTAACTGTTGCCCCAAGCTCTGTAAACGAGCCTCTTGCAGTTGAATGGTTTGTTCTAAGCCCTGAATGCGTAACGCATAATTGCGTTTTTCGCCTTCAATTTCCTTCTCGCGTAAATCATGGCGCACCTTCGCTTGATAAACCCCAATGCGATAACCTTCCTCTTGACCCTCTTTTTTCTTCTGCTCTAAATTAGCCTCAAACACAGCAACCTTTTCCTTTGCTTCGCGATGGGCTTTTTCCTGTTCGGCGATCGCCTTTTCGCGCTCCTCCCATTGCTTCTCCTGCGAGCTTTTAATTTCCGCTAATTCTTGATAACGCTGTTTCTTTTCTTGCTCATACTCTTCTTGGGCTAACTGTCGCTCAAGCTGCAAACTATATTCATGTTCTGTCGCATCACGCTCCTGAGTTACTTCATAGTGACTATCTCGTTGGGCAACAGCATCATCATGCAATTCCTGCTCTTTTTTCCAAGCTTGACGTGCCTCCTGTAATTCATGGTCGAGGGCTTCCTGCCGGGCATTCAATTCTTCCGAAAAAGTTTTTTGACTGGTTTCATAATCAGCAATCAATGTTACCAACGTGTTTTCACCAATCTCAGACAATTCATGCAACTCTGCCAATTGCTCCTGTTCTTCCGCAACAGAATTCTGAATCTCAGCCAAGGTCGAAGCTTCCTTGATCAAATGCTCAGAAAGAGAACTAACCGCACTCCCAAACCCCACCTGTAAGCTTTCGAGGTTTTTGAGAATTACATTAATATCAGACTTAGCTTGTTGGGTGGCAGTCATAGCTGGTGTCGGGGGTTGGGGGGGAACAGGAGGCGCAGCAGGGGTCGGATTAACCGTTGGATTAGCCACAGGGGTTTGGCGTTGTTTTTGCAGTTGCTGAATTTGAGCTTCTAAACTTACTTTTGCGGCGTTAAGTTCATCAAACGCTTCGAGAATTTCAGCCTTCGTGCTTTTTGCCGTTACTTTTTTAACCATGGGAATTTTCTCCAAAATACAGTTTTAATCTGCAATAGTTTCCTAGTGCGGACTTCAGACTAATCAGAGGGTGTAAGATTGTAGGTAATGTAAGGGTGTTGGCGTAAGCCGGCCGGAGGCACAAAAATTTTCACTCCTACCCAGATCAACGATACAACCAGATTTCCGATCAGCATAAAACTTGTCCTCAATTTTATGCCTACCCTCTCGAACAATCACCCAAGCCCAAGGGCCAGGAAACATCTCCATAACCCTTAACCTCTGGTGGCATCTGCACTTTGGAAAGCACGCATCGCTAACGTTTGCGCTTGGGTCGTAGCCGTTTGCAATTGGGTCGTTAAATCAGCAATTTGTTCTAATTGTCGCTGAATCGTAGCTTCAATAGCCGTGAGTTTTAATTCATAGCCCTGTTTTTCAGCTTCCCATTCTTTTTCCAACAGATCAGATTTAACTTTGGCCTCACGCTCGGCTTTTTTAATCGCCTCTCCCTTCGCTTCAGTATAAGCTTGTTTGAGAGCCTCTTCAAAGCCCGCAATTTTCTGTTCATTGGCTGCAAATTCCGCTTGATTCGCGCTCAAAACTTGCTCCCGTTCTTGCCAATCTTTTTCTTTTTCGCGATTCAACCCCTGCAACATCCGCTCTTGCAGCCGTTTAGCTTGTTCATACTCATCTAACTCAATTTTATGCTGCTGTTGAATGTGATAAGTATAGTTAGCTTGCTCTTGTTCGCGATCCTTGGTGATTTGGGCTGCTTCTTCTTCAATACGAAGGGTAAATTCTGCCTGTTCTTTTTCCCAAAATTTGCGGGTTTGGCTGATTTCCTTAGCGAGGGCTTCCCGTTGAGTTTCGGCTTCTTCCGTTAAAATCCTGAGTTGGCTTTGATGCTCTTGGCGCAAAATGTATAGGGCATCGGCAACGATCCGCACTTGGCGCAGTTGTTGCAAGTTGTCTTGTTCAACAAGGATGGCCCTTTTTAGTTCGTCAAGTTTGCCGGATTCACCGGCTAACCGTTGGGCTAATTCGGTGATGGCGCTGCCGAAATTAAGCTGGAGGGTGGCCATGCCATTGACGATACTATCAATGGTGTAGGTGGCTGCTTGGGTGAGCAGTTCCTGATTTTTGGCTTTTTCGGCTTCTTCCTCCTTGGTGGCAATTTGGGAGGCGGTTTGTTTGTGTTGGGTTAGGAGTTGCTGGAATTGGGCGAGAATTTGAGTTTTGCTGCTGGATGTGTTCATAAATTTAAAGGATTGAACATTAAAGGAGCACGCTCGAAATGTTGTCTAGCCTTTGCCTGAATCATGAACCCCTGTGAGCCTTCCTATGGCGGACTTAAGGCCGCCTCCCCTATCGGGGTGATGACACTCTAAGGGTGAGCGGTAAAAGCGATAAAATGATTGCCGCTCAACCGGAAGATGAGCGGTGCAATACATTATTTTTACTATATCGCAAATTTCCTCATTTGCAGTACACTTTAACGCATCTCCCCCGCTGAGGCCGGTTTGGGCAAGGATGAAGGCCCTGGGTGCGGGTCAAAGGAGGAAATTGCAAGGGATGGAGTGATGGAGATCCTCGCCCCATTTTGGTTAAGATTTGTATCCTTTCCACCATCGAGGGGGGTCAATCCCCTGGATCAAACCGATAGCCAAAGCCGCGAATCGTTTTAATCACCGAAGGCTGGGAAGGGTCAGCTTCAATTTTTTTGCGGATCTGGCCAATATGGACATCCACCACCCGCTGATCCCCCACGGCGGATTCATCATAATCCCAGACTTCGCTAATCAATTGGGCACGACTGAGGGCCTTATTGGGATTTTTTGCTAAAAAGTAAAGGAGGTCGAATTCGAGGGTGGTGAAGGGAACCGGGTTGCCATTCACCTGCACCGCCCGCTGGAGGGGATCAATGCTGAGGTGGTTGAATGTGAGGAGGATTTGCTCCGTGGGGGTCGTGACGGTGCGGGTGCGTTTGAGGAGAGCATTGACCCGCCATTCTAATTCCTGGAGGGCAAAGGGCTTGGTGAGATAGTCATCGGCCCCCTTCTCAAAGCCGATCGCCTTATCTTCCGTGTCGGTGCGGCTGGTGAGCATGAGCACAAACACATCGGTGCGTTTTTGCATTTCCTCACAGAGATTGTACCCCAGAGCATCGGGGAGATTGACATCTAAAATCACCAAAGAGGGGTTAAACCGCGCAAAGAGTTCTAAGGCAGACTTCCCATCGGCCGCGGCTTCGACTTGATAATCTTTTTGACGGAGGAAACGATATACCAGATTACGAATGGCTGGGTCGTCATCCACGACGAGAATCTTGGTGGTGGGGTCGGTCGCCATAGTTACTCTTTAGGAAAATTCAAACACACCGATTCAGCATTATTCTGGAGTTCACACTATGAGTGTACTCAGAATTCACCCTAAATCATGGGTGAGGTGAAAAATTGACATCCTCCCCGCCAGCGAACTGGGGCGATCGCGCCTTGATTGTCGCAGATTTAGGCAGTTCGGGCTACACTACGAAAAAGTAAACGCTGGACGCTTCCAGTGTAGAACGATACTGTCTCGCCGGAAGTGGTCGGCCGGCCCTCGTCAACCGATCTCAGAGGTATCCCAACAGTGAGTGATCAAAATCCCTATCAAACCCTTGGGGTGACAACAGAGTCTTCTTTTGAGGAAATCCAGACGGCTCGCAATCGTTTGAGCCAGGCACAGGGTGAAGATCGTCAGGCGGTTGATCGGATTGAAGCAGCCTATGATGCCATCATCATGGATCGCCTCAAACTGCGTCAAGAAGGCAAGATCAAAGTCCCCGATGGCATTCGCTTTCCGAAGCCGCCCGTGACCCCTGCTCCGGTGGCAACGGGCAATCCTTCGCCATCCTTGGGGTGGCTTCAAAACTACCTGGATACGCCGGGCCAAGGGGATATTCTCTGGCCGGCGGTGGTGTTTGGGGTGGGGGCAGGCTTGACCCTGTTGGCCCAATCCAGCGCGGATCAAATTTTATCCCTGGTCTTGACCTTTGCCTTAGTGGCCAATGTCTATTTCTTAACCCGCAAGGAAAAACGCTTTGGGCGATCGCTCTTGATCTCCTTCCTGGGCTTGGTGCTGGGGGTGGGGATTGGCACGGTGTTCGTCAACTTGAGCGGTGTGCCCTTGGGCAATGGGGGGCTGTCTGCACCGCAGGTGGTGAATATTGTCACCTTGATCCTGTTTTGGCTGTCCAGTAGTTTTCTGCGTTAGGAACGGCTGATGGAAACGGGGGGGCAGAGGATCTCCAGGGCGGCGGCGAGGTCGGGGACGATGCGGTCGGGGTAGTAGCAGGCGAGGCGATCGCGGTTGCGAATCCCCGACAATACGCCAATCACCGGAATCTTGTGGGTTTGGGCGGCGACAATATCCGCCTCGGTATCCCCGATCATCCAGGTTTTGGTGGCGGGGGGCAGCGTGGCGAGGGCTTGCTCCATCAAGAGGGTTTTATCGTTGACATCGCCGGTTTTGCTGTAGTCGTTGCCAATGCAGTAGCGTTGGGCGGGGGGGAAAAAGCGATCAATACTGTAGCGTTGCAGGGGGGCGGCCAGTTCTCGCTCGCGGCGCATGGTGAGGATGGCTAGATCAATGCCGCAGGCTTGGAGGGTTTCGAGGCTGGCGATCGCCTTCGGCACCGGACGGTCATGGATTAAATAGGGGACTTGATGCACCAGTTCCCGGCGCAGATGGGCAAAACGCCCCGCTTGGTCACGATCCAAACCGGAACGGCGGCCAATTTCCCGCTCCGGAATTTGCGCCCGCTTACAGTCCCAAAACTCCGCCTTCGAGAGCACCGTCACCGGTTGATCTGGGGTTTTGGTGCGCTCTAGGCAAATTTGGTACACATGGTAATACCGCGCAGATACATCCATGATCGGGCCGTCGAAATCGGTGATCAGCCTTAGCATTCTCGGTTATCAATTCCGTGGAGGGTTTCTTTTAAGTTTTATAACAGAATTTGACCTTAGCTTTCCCGCCCTCTTAAGGCCTGTTCAATCAGTTGCACGGCTTTGGCTCGATTTTGCCGTTGGGCAAATTCCAGGGGGGTTTGGTCATTTCCATCCACCTGAGTGAGGTCAGCATCGGCAGCGAGGAGTTGGGTGAGCATCGGGATGCGGTCATGGAGAATTGTGGCATGGAGGGGGGTTGGAGCCTCACAGGCTGCACAGTAGGCATTAATATCGCCACCATGATCGAGGAGGAGTTGGAAGAGTTGCGGTTGGTTGGAGGCGATCGCCCAATGGAGCGGCGTACCCACGTTAGGGGCTAAAGCATTCACCTCCGCCCCCGCCGCTAACAGTTGCTCGGCAATGGCCAAATCTTCCACCAGATGGAGGGGAGTCCATTGGTTGCGATTGCGGAGATTAACCTCCGCCCCCCGCCGTAATAGTTCAGCCACAAACTCACCCTGACCCTGACGCACCGCCTCCATTAAGAGCGTATTACCCGCCGCGTCCCCTTGATTAACATCCGCCCCCGCCGCCAACAGTTCCGCGACAATCTCCGGCTGCTTGGCTTGAAACGCACATTGGACTAAGGGCAAATGGTCATCATGGGCAAACTGAGCATTGGGAGAGCCACCCCTGGCTAAGTAGGCACGGGTGGCGGGGGCATCGGTACAGAGTTCCATCGGTAACACCCCCAAATAACTGGGCACAGCCCATTTATAGGCCGTTAGCCCCAAGAGGAGGAGCAAACAGAGACCTTGAACTAAGCTTTGGGGGCGAACCCCGGTGCGGATTAATTGCCACAATTGGCTAACGGCGATGATCGCCACCGTCACCCCCGCTATCCCCACCACAGGCACATTAAAGGCCCCGATCAATAGCTCCATGGTGATGCCGGCCCCAGTGGTCAGGGCCAAAATTCCCACACCGCCCCAGGTTCCCCAGTAGCGGCGCAGGGCTTGGCAAACCTTTAGCCCTGGGGGCGTAGACACTGCCGTCATGGGGGAAAAGGCCCACAGCGCCCCGGAGATCATCAGGGTGGCGATCGCCCCCCACACCACCGCCGCCAAGGAAGACCAGCGCACCGTAGCATCCACCACCCCCACCAGGGTTAACACCCCCGCCCCAAACAGCGAACCCAGTTGGATCGTCGGGTTGCCGATTTGTCGCCCGCCAAAATAGCCTAGGAGGGCGATCGCCATCCCCACCGCCAACAAATAGGCCTGGGGCGTTGTCCAAATCCCGCCAAAAATCTCCAAAGCCGCCGCCGTCCCCGCCCACACCAACCCCCACCACAACCCCACAAAACCCCAGGGGAAATCCTGCCAACGCTGTTGCCAGGAAATCACTGGCCTATCCAGGGCCGGCTCCGCCCGGTAGGGGGTTTGGCGATTTAAAAAAGTTTCCAAATAGGGCCTCGCCCCCTCATCCCAACCCTCCCCCGGCTGCTCTGCCAACTGCCAATCCAACGCCCAGAGCTTGCCATAGCCATTTTCCGTCACCGTCAAAGCATAGCGACTATCGGGACTGAGGGCGACCCCCGTTACCGCCGTTCCCCGTACCGCTAACGTGGCCGCACAATCCCCCGTGAGCACATTCCACAATTTCGCCGTTTGGTCGGTGCTCCCTGAGAGTAAATGGTGGCTATCGCGGCTAAAGCAGGCGGCGGTAATCGTGCCTTGATGGCCCCGCAGCGTATGGAGGCGACGGCCGAGGGTGACAGACCAGACGATCAGGGTTTGATCCTGGCTGGTGGTGACAAGGTAATGGCCATCGGGACTGTAGGCCAGGGAGGTGAGGGTGGATTGGGGCGTGGTGACGGTTTGCACACAAACCCCAGTGGCAATTTCCCAACGTTTCCAGCTATTACTGGCCCCCGCCGATACACAGTAAAGGCTATCGGGGCTAAAACAGAGGGCATTAATCGCCGCACCATGGGCTTGCCAATGGCGCAGCATTTGACCTGTGCTTAATTCCCATAAATACAGTTCCCCTTGGGCTGTGCCGCCGATCAGGTAATGACCATCGGGGCTTTGGGCTAACCGAACACAGTGAAATTGCGGTGTGCTCAGGGTTTGCAGCAATTGCCCTGTGGCCACATCCCATTGTTGGAGGCCACTTTTACGGCTACTGGTGATCACCGTTTGCCCTTGGGGATGGATGCTACAACTATCGAGATACCCACGGGGATTCCCCACCACCTGCCCGAGG
Source organism: Spirulina sp. (assembly GCA_011390265.1). Classification (GTDB taxonomy): domain Bacteria; phylum Cyanobacteriota; class Cyanobacteriia; order Cyanobacteriales; family Spirulinaceae; genus Spirulina. The sequence continues at coordinate 9,423 of JAABSU010000007.1, read as the reverse complement.
GTACGTTCGGGGGTGATATGCCAGCGTTTAATCGTGCCATCGCGGCTGCCGGTAAAGGCTTGGCCGTCGGGGGTGAACTCGGCGGTGTGGATGCTGCCCACATGGGCGGTAAAGCTTTGGAGTTCCCAAGTATGTTGGAGGTTTTGGTGGGGCAGCTTCGTATAGAGTTGCGTCCAGAGGGCAAAGGCGTGATGGTCTTCCCGATAGCCGGGGAGCGATCGCACCCCCTGAAGGGCCTGCCAAGCCTCCAGCCATCGCTCCTGTCCTAGGGCCTTTTCTGCCTGGGCAATACCTTGGTGATATTCTTGGGCTACAGACCGTTCTGCCGCTAAGGACTGGGCAATACAGAGGTGAAAGGGGGCTTGATACGTCACCTGTTGTTGGTGAATATGCCAGAGGGTCAATTGCTCCCCACTCACCAAAGCCTGGCTACCATCAGGATTGAGCACCGCCCGTTGAGAGGGGTTGCGGGTGAGCGATCGCAACCATTGCCCCGTTTCCAACGACCACAATTCCACCGTTTGGCTCCCCACCAAACACAACTGGCCATCTCGACTCACACTTAAAGAATGGATGAGCGTCGGCGCAACTTGCAGCCGGTTCAAAACCTTACCCTGCAACGACCAAACCGTTAACTCCCCCGCCCCATTCCCCGTCAGGCAGCGCCGGCCATCGGGGTGCATGGCCACCGCCGTCACCCCTTGGGGAGCCGCAAAACTGGTCAAACAGACTTCACGGTGGAGATCCCACAACCGGGGTTGAGCACTAGCCGTCACCCCATACTGCCCTTGGGGGGTTCGCAACAGCGGTGTCCCATCCCGATGGCAAATAAACAGGCAATCCCCCGTCGCCACCTCCATCAACCGGAGCGTCACCTCCGTTTGCCGCAAAAAGTAACGACCCTCAGCACTCCAACGCTGTTGGATCGGGCCCTGCTCCAGACCCTCCCAAGTTTGCAATTGGGGAAATGTGGCCAGACATTTCCCGGTCATCCGACTCCACAGCTTTAGGGCTTGCTCCTGGGTGGTGGGATGACTGGCAATGGTGATCAAATAGCACTGATCGGGGCTAAAGGCGATTAGCGCGATCCGTTCCCCCGGATGGCCCGCAAGGCGATGGCCCTGATGGGTGCGGCATTCCCACAGCATCATGCTGCCATCGGGGCTGCCCCAGAGGGCGTATTGACCATCGGGGCTATAGTCCAAAACAGTGGGGGCTACGGCATCAAGGGTTTTGCCCTCTGGGGTGGTGGTGTGGCTTTGCACTTCTTGGGCGAGGGCAAAGGCGGCCTGTTGAGGGGCGGAGAGTTGGGGGGAATGGTGACGATAGGTGGCAAAGGCTTGGAGGGCGGCTTGGGGATCGTTGCGCTCCAGTTGGAGGAAGGCGACGAGATCGGCGGCGCTGGGGGGGAGGGTGGCGAGGTCGGCAAGGAGTTGCTCGTTGGTGATTTGGCGCGATCGCCACCGCCAAAGGTCATGGTTATAGGTGGCCGCCGGGTGTTGGGGTTGAAGTTGTTTCGCCTTTTGCCAGAGACGGACAGCCTCTTCAGGACGGTTGAGGTCAATGAGGGCAACAGCCTGATTGTTGAGGCTATCCGCCTGCCACTGTTGGGGCATCGGGGCTTGGCGGCCGTAGGGGCTGTGGAAATGATCGTGATAGTACTCGATGAGGCGATGGGCGCATTGTTGCAACGTCGGGGGCCGTTGCGCTTCACAGGATTGGAAGAGATCCCGCAGTGATGTCGGCCACCAATCCAACTGGGGTGCTAAACCAAGGATCAGCTTGGCCCAAGCCCGCAGGTCATCAACGGGGCGTAGGTTCGTGCTGTGGTGCAGATCCGTAAGTTTGAGAATCCCTGAGCCAGTAATCAGCAGGTTTTGGGGTTTTAACCGGCCACAAACGAGGCGGTTTTGATGGAGATAGTCGAGGCCCCAGGCGGCTTGGATGGCGAGATCGAGGATTTGCTTGAGGGCGATGGGTGCGCTACCGCGCATCGCATCACTGTTGCGAGCTAACCGCCCGGTTTGAATCCAAGTCTGCAAGCTGCCCGCCGCCACATATTCCGAAAACAGCAACAACTGCCCTTGCCATTGGCGAACATAGTAAAAACTAGCAATGTGGGGATGGAGGCCCAGTTTTAACCAGCCCTTACACCGTTGGCGAAAATTTTGGAGTTCTGCTTCCGTTTGCTGCTGACGGGGCAGCACCTTCATGGCAAGGGACTGATGCCAAAGGCGATGGGAAACGTGGTAAGTGGCGCTAGGTTCCCGTTCGCCCAGTCGCTCAATGACCCGATACAGGTTAAGGAGGGTCTCACCAACTTGCCAGTGGTCGGAAACCTGCGCCTGCATTGTTGACTGTTGCTCTCTGGTGAAGGATCGTAAACCCTGATTGTAACAAGAGCGGGGGCAATCAGTGGCCAGAACTACAGGGGGATGGGGATTTTCTCCCTCTGATCCCCCCAAACTGGTGAGGATTGTTAAATCCCAATGACATATTTTTTCCATTCGGTATTGCGACCACTGCGGACATAGCGGGCAATTTCAAAATGGAGGCTGCTGTAGGGCCGACGGGGCAAGGAATGTAAGGGCATTTGAGCTTCCTCGGGGGTGCGACTGCCTTTCTTGACGTTGCAGCGCACACAGGCCGACACCAAATTCTCCCAAGTATCGGGGCCGCCCCGGGAGCGGGGATGAACATGATCCAGGGTGAGATTATCGCCTCGGTAATCACAATACTGACAGGTATGATCATCCCGCTCCAAGATGTTGCGACGGGTGAGGGGAATTTCTTTGTAGGGAACGCGGACGTAGTACCGTAGCCGAATCACGGTGGGATGGGGGAAACGGGCAGAAACAGCGGTCACACTATATTCAAGTTGTTCTGCCTTCCCTTTCAACAGTAAAACAACCGCTCGTCGCCAACTGGTAATATTGAGCGGTTCATAGGAGGCATTTAGCACCAGAACCTTGCTCATGGGTTTCCTCCGCTGACCGGGATGATTAAGATGTTAAAAATTTCCCTCGAATGGTAGCATATCTAGCCCTTTAGGGGGCGATCGCTCCCTGCTTCCTCTCAATTCAGGCCGTGCGATCGCCGCAATTCCGCTCAGTAGGGGCGAAAAATTTTTCGCCCCTCCCTCGGTAGCCAAGTCTCCAACCCATCGCCCTTGGGGATTGCGTTAAGATTCCCAGGGGTATATTAGATCATCAATCTATGCAATATCGGCGTTTTGGTCGGACTGAACTGGCGATGCCCGTCTTCTCCTGTGGCGGGATGCGCTATCAACACAAATGGCAGGATACGCCCTGGTCGGAGATTCCCCCAGCGGGGCAGCGCAATTTAGAGGCGATCATCGATCGCGCCCTCGCGGTGGGGATTAACCACATTGAAACGGCGCGGGGCTACGGCACATCGGAAATGCAACTGGGGCGGATTTTGCCCCAATTGCCCAGGGAGAACATGATTGTTCAAACCAAGGTTTCCCCCGACGCTAACCCCTTGGAATTTCGCCGCACCCTGGAGCAGTCCCTCGGCTTTTTGAACTTGGAAATGGTGGATCTGTTGGGGATTCATGGCATTAATACGCTGGAACTGCTCCAGGACACCCTCCGGCCGGGGGGCTGTTTGGATGTGGTGCGGGAGTTTCAGCGGCAGGGACGGATTCGGTTTGTGGGCTTTTCCACCCATGGGCCGACGGATGTGATCTGTGGGGCGATCGCCTCCGGTCAATTCGACTACGTTAATCTCCATTGGTACTACATTAATCAGGAAAATTGGCGGGCGATCGCCGCCGCCCAAGCCCAAGATATGGGGGTATTTATCATCAGCCCCTCCGATAAAGGCGGCCGACTCTATGAGCCGCCGCAAAAGTTGGTGGATCTCTGCGCTCCCCTCAGCCCGATGGTGTTTAATAACCTCTTTTGCCTCTCCCATCCCCAAGTTCACACCCTTTCGATTGGGGCGAAACGGCCCGAGGATTTTGATGAACATTTAAAAACCCTGCCTTTGTTGGCAGAGGCGGCCAACCTTTTGCCGCCGATTGTGGCGCGGTTGGAGGCGGAAGCGGTGCGCTGTTTGGGGGAAGAATGGTATAGCACTTGGGATCAGGGATTGCCCGATCCCCACCAGGCCCCGGAGGCAATTAGCGTGAAAACGATCCTCTGGTTGCGAAATTTGGCCCTGGCCTACGATTTAGTGGAATACGGCAAAGCCCGCTATAACCTGTTGGATAATGGCGGCCATTGGTTTCCAGGGCAACGGCTCAATCCCGATTCCCCCGCCTTTAAAACCTTGGCTGAATTAATCGCCCAGAGTCCCCACCGTCACCGCATCCCGGCCCTCTTGCAGGAAGCCGCCGAATTGCTGGGGGGGACAACAGTACAACGGCTCTCCCAAAGTTAATTTTGGCCGTGCTAGGGTGGGGAAGTGGGGAGGCGATCCGCGATAGCGTACCCATCCGCGTTCGCGCAGCGTCTCCGCAGGAGAATAGCGCAGCCATCGCCCCCTGATCGCTCATTTTGGGAACTTTTTTGAGGGCGATCGCCCCTAAATCTCTAGCCTTTATCCGCAAATTTATGACGATGAAACTTTTCTCCCTCCTCCGTTGGACGGGCTTTGGTCTAGCCCTACTGATGCCCTTAACGACTCCGGCGCTGGCCATGCCCACATCGCCAGAGGCAGCGATCCCAGTGGCCCAAGTGGCCCCCAGCAACCCAAACCTACGGCTCACCCTTGCGGATCTGCCCAACGGGTTTATTGCCCCCCCGCCAGCGGTGGCGGCCCAAATTGCCCAACAGATTGCCCCGTTGAGCGGTCAAATGCAGGCCAATGGCATTAACCCCGCTGATATTTTCGTCTTCCTCCATCCCACAGCCTTCCAAATTGTCGTGGGCTTCCATGCCACCGTGGCGGATCAAGCTCAGTTTGATGGCTATTTAGCCCAATCCCAACAGCCGGAATATCAAGCGGCGATCGCCACCCGCATCCGGGAACGCCTCGCCACCATAGAAAACGTCGCCCTCAATGAATACACCTCCTTACCCAATATGGAGAAGGTGGGGGACGAGTCGGCGGGTCTTCAGTTAGCGCTAAAACTCTATGAAACCCACTTTAAAGCGGACTTGATCACATTCCGGCAGGGGGATGTGGGGATGTTTACCGCCGTCATGTATCCCGCTGAGGCGACTCCGCTGCGCCCGTTGCTGGAGTTGGCGAATATCCTCAACGACCGGATTTAGGCACGAGAATCGGCGCGAGCAAGGGTGCGAAAGATGTTTCGCCCCAACCTGCGTCGAAACGAGGGAGGCGTAGCTGGATTTTTCTTGCGAATTGTTACGCAATGCCTGAAATGTGCAATTAATCTAACGTTGACTGTCAAAACTAGGGCATTATCCTACAATGGAGGTAGCGGAGACGAAAGTTTCCGTTCACTCCTCACACCACTGTCCCGCCCAATTTATTGGGCGGTTTCTTCTTTGGGGCGATTACGCCTCCCTGCCTGTCATTCTTAGGACTGGATTATGCCAGATTTTGATTCCCTCTTTAACCAAATCGCTGAACTTGTTTTACACCATTCCCCCAGCGGTGTCGAGGGGGAGATTGATCAGTTTATTCTCAGCCAGTTAGGGGCGATCGCGATCGAGCATTGGCAGGATGAGGCGGGGAATATCATCGCCAAGATTCCGGGGCGGGAAGCGGGGGCGGTGGCGATTACGGCCCATAAGGATGAGATTGGTGCGATCGTCAAGGGGGTTCAACCCCAGGGGCGGCTAGCGGTGCGGGCCTTGGGGGGCGCGTTCCCTTGGGTGTATGGGGAGGGGGTGGTGGATATTTTGGGCGATCGCCAAACCATTAGCGGCATTCTCTCCTTTGGTTCCCGCCATGTCTCCCACGAATCCCCCCAAAAAGCCCAACAGGAAAATGCCCCCCTCCGTTGGGAGCAGGTTTGGGTGGAGACGAAGCTGCAATCTGCCCAATTGGAGATGGCGGGGGTACGGCCGGGGAGTCGGGTTGTGGTGGGGAAGCATCGGAAGCAGCCTTTCCGGTTGGGGGATTATATTGCCAGTTACACGTTGGATAACAAGGCTTCGGTGGCGATCCTGCTCAACCTAGCTCAGGTGGTGAAAACCCCTCGTTATGATACCTATCTAGTCGCTTCGGCAAAGGAGGAGGTGGGGGCTGTGGGGGCGTTGTATTTTTCCCAGCGGCAGCGGTTGGATCGGTTGATTGCCTTGGAAATTTGCCCCTTGGCGCGGGAATATCCCTTGGTGGAGGGCGATCGCCCCGTCCTCCTTGCTCAGGATAGTTATGGTCTGTATGATGAGGGCTTAAATGGGGAGTTGATGGCGGCGGCGCGAGGAGTGAATATTCCGGTACAGATGGGGGCGATCGCCGGTTTTGGCAGTGATGCCTCGATTGCGATGAAGTTTGGTCATGTGGCGCGGGGGGCCTGTTTGGGGTTCCCCACGGATAACACCCACGGTTATGAAATTGCCCATCTGGGGGCGATCGCCCATTGCATCACGATCCTAGCGGCATATCTAACGCTATGAGTCTCTCAGTTTTGGGGTTAAAATTGATCAAGAAACCGGGTTTTTGGGACAATTGGGGCGGAACCTGGCGATCAGTGCAACCCGGTTTCTAGTCTGAGGCGGTGGCGATCGCCCATCGATGAATCAATCTCTTTTGAACTGGTGAGGTAATGGTAGATGCAAGCGATTAATATACAAATTCCCCTAGAATTCATCGAGCAAGGTGAAGCGGCAGTTTTGGAACAAATTGCCATGCAACTTTATGAAAATAAGATCTTTACGTTGGGTCAAGCCCGTCGGTTGTTGAATTATTCGGTGTGGGAATTTCAAAAGTTATTGGGAGAAAATCATATTGTTCGGCAATATGATCAAGATGATTTAGCTGATGACATTGAAGCTGTGCAGTCAGGATTATGGAATGGTTAAAGTTATTTGTAATGCTACACCTTTCTGCCATGACACGCGCCTTGAGCGCCTCCGCCACCCGCAGAGGAGGCAGAGCCTCCAATGGGCATTACTTGGCAGAGCCAAGTAATGAGATCCTAATGAGGGCAACCCGGTTTCTCGATCCGGCCGCTACTTTGGAATGGGCGATCGCCCCCACCCCTCTATCTCATGAGATGAGAGCAAAACCAGAAGTCGCAGTACAATAAAGATTATTTTCCGTCACGCAAATCAGTTATGGCTTGGCAGTCGGGTCAATCTCTCTATGGCGATCGCTACACGATCCGCAAAAAACTAGGGCAAGGGGGCTTCGGGATCACCTATCTTGCTGAGGATGAGCAAGGGCAGCCGGTGGTGATCAAGACCCTCACGGATGAGATCATGAACAGTCTGGATGATACGGGCGATCATGATAAATTTTTACGGGATTTTGAGAAAGAAGCCCTCAGTCTGGCACTCTGTCGCCATCCCCACATTGTCCAGATCGAGAATTTTTTCACGCATCAGGGGTTGCCCTGTATTGTGATGGAATATGTTGCGGGGTTGGATTTGGGGAAACGGTTGAGGCAGCAGGGCGCGTTGCCGGAAGCGGAGGCGGTGCGGTATGTGCAGCAGGTGGCTGATGGGTTGCGGGTGATTCACCAGAAGGGGCGGTTACATCGGGATATTAAGCCCCAAAACATAATGGTGCGGGCAAATACCCAAGAAGCGGTTTTGATTGATTTTGGTATTGCGCGGGAGTTTTTGCCCGATGTCACCCAGACTCATACCCGTGCCGCCACTGACGGCTTTGCGCCGATTGAGCAGTATGATAACCAGGCGCGGCGGGGCGAGTTTACGGATGTGTATGCGTTGGCGGCAACGTTGAGCACGTTGATCACGGGGGCGAATCCGCCGCCGTCATTTATACGCGTGGTGAAAGACCGCTTTAAGGTTCCCGATAATTGTAGTGCGGCGGTGCGGACGGCGATTGAGCAGGGGATGGCATTGGAGCCAGAGGCGCGTCCGGGAACGGTGGGGGCTTGGTTAACATTATTGCCATCGCTTCAGGTACAGCCTCAACCCTCTCCACCGGAGCCTAAAGCTTCCCCGCTTCAGGTTCCGGCACGGTATCAACGGTTAGCGGAATTGCTCAAGGCGGGGGACTGGCGGGGAGCCGATGCGGAAACCACCCAGCAAATGCTAGCGGTGGCAAACCGAACCGAGGAAGGCTGGTTAGATATTAAGTCTATTGATAACTTTCCCTGTGAGGATTTACGCGCCATTGATCAGCTTTGGGTGCATTACAGCCAAGGACGTTTTGGGTTTAGTGTCCAGAAGCGGATTTATCAGGCACTGGGCGGAACCAAAGGGTCTCAGCAGAAGGTCTGGGATGCATTCAGGGATGCGGTGGGTTGGAGAAAAGGGAGAAAGTTTCCAGATATTACTTTTAACATCAAAGCAGAGGAGGGACACCTCCCATTGGGTTTATCGTGTCGCTGGGTAGGTGAGTATTCGGGTATTACTCTTCTCTTCTAGCGCAGAGACTTGTAGATTATGTAATATTTAAGGGATACAGACTTTTTTTAAGAATCATTAACCCGTTGATTTTCACGAACCCATGCGGGGTCTGGCTTTTCGATACCTGGCACTCGAAAATCAAAGCGAGTTCTTGGCTCACACTCTCCACAAAATCCGTACTACATTCTCGCCTCAACTTTGCCCCCACCGCCTTTGGGTTATAGTTCGGGGTTTGGGCGGATGCGATCCGCCCCTACAGGTTTCATGAATTGACCAACCCGGTAGGGGCGCAATGCTTGCGCCCGCTTGTGATGCGCTCACTCCTGCGATTCTTGGGGTGTTGGCACAGAAACCGGAGGACGTAACCAACGCTTTAACTCATCCCCATAGAGCGTCAAAACCACCGTCACAATTAACGTAATCACCGCCAAAAAAACCCCCTGCGCCCCCAGCCGAGTTTGCAAACGGGTATGTTCGAGAATTTCCTGCGGGTCAGGTTCCGGAGTCACCCTAGCCTCGGTCTTCACACCCAACAAATCCAAAAACTCATCCACCGTCTGTAACCGCTTCTCCCAATCCAACGCCATCGCCCGCTCGATCGCACCTTGTATCCGCTTTTCCACCCCCGCGATGGCTGGCAAGCGATCGCTACGCCGTTGATCCGCCACTGGTGGCGCGACTCCCACCAATAACGCATAGAGCGTCGCCCCCAAACTATAAACATCCTTGACTACTCCCCGCGCTAAAGCGACGGGGATTCCCCGGAGGGATTTCAGAACTTCCGACAAGTCGGACTCATAGGCGAAGTCAAATACGCCTCTATAGGTTGCCCGAAGGCTTCCTTTTACTTATTTTCATTCAATCACCTTTTGTCTCTCGCCAATGAAACGCCTTTGCTGCCGACATTTCTGCATGATGCAAGTCTGCCCTCACGGGATGTTAAGCC
>JAABSU010000074.1 GCA_011390265.1 Spirulina sp. | reverse complement strand
ACTGAGCCACTCGAGGCCCGTTTAGGGGAGGCCCTGCCCCAGGATGCAACCCCCGGAACCCTGAACCGGTTTGATCCTTGGGAAAGCTATTGTGGCGCTTTGCGGCAAAAGGTGGATGTGGGGCGGATTCGGGAGGCGATCGCCTCTGGCTCCCTCCAGGTTTATGCCGATGTGATGCATGGGGCGGCGGCCACGGGATTAGAGCGGTTGTTAGGGATTGCGATTCATGAACTCCATAGCGATCGCGATCCCCTCTTTGGCGGCGGCGCACCGGAACCGCTACCGAAATATTTAACGGAAATCATGGCGACGATCCGCACCGCTGCTGAGAACAATGAGCCGGGGATTCGGGTCGGGTTGGTGTTTGATGGGGATTGCGATCGCATTGCCGCCATTGATGGCCAAGGGGAGTTTCGCAGTTCTCAGGTGTTGATCCCGATCCTGATTGAGCATTTATCCACCCATCAAGGGTTTACGGGGGAAATTGTCAAAACCGTCAGCGGCTCAGATCTGATCCCCAAGTTAGCCCAACGGCTCAATATTCCCCTGTTTGAAACCCCCATTGGCTATAAATACATTGGCGATCGCATGCTCCAAGCGGAGGTGTTGATCGGCGGCGAAGAATCCGGCGGCATTGGCTACGGAACCCACATTCCGGAGCGGGATGCGCTGTTATCGGCCCTCTATTTATTAGAGGCGTTGGTGGTATCGGGCCAGGATATTGGCGATCGCCACCGTCAAATCCAGGCCTCCGTAGGGTTCACCTCCACCTATGACCGCATTGATCTCCCCCTCGCTACGATGGCAGTGCGCAATGCCCTCGTGGAGCGGCTCCAGACGGCGATCCCGGAAACCGTGGCGGGGAAAGCAGTCACGGATTGTTTGGCGATCGATGGCTATAAATTGCGGTTAGTCGATGGCAGTTGGCTCCTGATCCGCTTCAGTGGGACAGAACCCGTTCTCAGACTCTATTGCGAGGCGGCCACCATGGAAACCGTTCAGGAAATCCTCCATTGGGCGAAGGATTGGGCCAATTCCACATCGGTTTAAGCCGATCCTGATTTAACGCTCCATCCTAAATTAACCATTAACCCCCCCCTGTGTAGCCCAGACTTGAGGCATCCCACCGGGGGGTTTTTCTCTATTCAGCGGTTAAACCCTCAAAAAGAATCCGTATATTTACTGAGTTAAAATTATTTTTTCAGCGAAAATCCAAGAATATACGGACGATGCTTGTAAACTGGAAAATCCCTTGCTCTGTAGCTCTACCAATGCTTTATAAAAGCACTGCTTTTAATGAAAAGTTTGTAAAGGTAGCTTCAATGCCGTCGTCAAGTTGAAAAACACTGATTAGAATTGAGCCATGCAGAAAAGAAAAAATTTCTCTTGCTTAAGTCTTTAATGCTTCTCCATAAGCACAGCTTAACTCTCTAGAGAAAATTAAAAATACTTCCTCCGCCAACGCAGCGGATCGGGTAATTCGCATCTACTGAAAATCCTCGATGTCCTTGTTATAAATAAATTGGGAGCGTGATCATGACCTTCACTACATTAAAAACCCTGGTTGCTGCCAGTGCAATTACTCTTTGTGCCTCTGCCTTATTGCCCTTCGCGGCCCAAGCCCAAACCTGGAACTATGCCCTTGACTCCTTTGCCGATGGCACTGGTCCCTTAGTCCGCGATGGGATCAAGTACGATGCTAACGGTCGCGTTGTCGTCGGTAACGCCGGCCATGGTGTGGGGCTGTTAAGCCAATACGAACATTTCGGGATGGCCTACAGCGTTAATAATGACACCGTGACCTTTGCCTTTAACTCAAACCTTGCCTTAAACGGTTGGTCCCACAGCGGGGCTGCGGATGGCAATATTGGCTGGGGCGATATGTTCCTCAACCTGGATAAAAGCCTAGGCTTTGAGCAGGCAAAAGCCCAAGGTAAAGTCCTCGGTATTCGGTTTGCGGGCAGCAACGATTCTGGAGTAGCCGCAGGTGAAACCGGGATTTTCAGCGGGGTTACGAGTATGAACGTGACCGGCACTAACTTCGGTTGGGGTAGCTACAACGCCTATAACAATTATGTCAATGGCAGGGCCGTAAAAGTAAATCGCCAAACCGTCGGGACGGGTCAAGTGGAATTAATCGACGGCATGACCACCGCCGAAGCCCAAACCTACCTGGGGGCCCACGGTCATTCGGTGATTAAAACCTATGAGCAAAAATTAGGCGATATCAGCCTCCTCGACTACGCCCAACTCTCTGATATGGGTTTAAACTTCGGCTCCCAAGCCCCCGGCCAAACCATGGGAACCCAAACCTTCGGGTTTAGCTTTGCCCGCTCCCTGCTCCCTGGCGGTGAATTGAACTGGGTCGCCCAAGTGATGGCAGAATGTGCCAACGATACGATGGGAACAGTCGGAACTTTTGCCGCGATTCCCACCCCTCCTACCCCTGGCACGCCGGGAACCCCTGATAAAACCCAGGAATCCACCCCAGAACCTGGCACAATCATCGGGTCGATCGCCGCTTTGATGTCAATGATGGGCTATAAGAAACGCCAACAAGCGAAGCGAAACGCTTAATACTAAGCCTCCCCATAGATTAAGAATTTACGGTGCTGCAAGCCAGCACCGTTTTTTATGGGCGGGGCGCAGTCGGATCGTCGGAACTGTCTACCCGGATGTGGCTAATGGTCTTTTTGGGGCACATGTCAATTGTTTAGTGTCCCCACATTCACAGGTTTTTCACAACTGTTGCCTATAGTGACAAGTATTGTTGCTTTGCACCTATCTTGATTGCCTGCTATGACACAGCCTTACTCGTTAAACTCTGACCTGGCACCCGCCAATGACACCCCAGTTACCTTAGTTCAAGGACTGGCGGCTCAACTGGAACCCTATTGTGTCGAGAAGTTTACGGGTCAACTGACCATTAGCCTCAATGGCGGTTTAGCTTGGGATTTTTATCTCCATTTAGGGCGATTAGTCTGGATAGGGCGGGGAGAACATCCAGTGCGGCAATGGCGGCGATCGCTCCTCATCCATTGCCAAGGCCTCGATCCCAAAGAATTACAGGACTGCGCCGACCTCAATAGCCCAAACCCTGAATATCACGCCCTCGTCATGCTGACGCTACGGCAAAAAATTAAGCATAGTCAGGCGATCGCCATCGTTTCGGAAGTGGCGCAAAATAGCTGTTTTGATCTGATCCGGGCGATCGCCATCGCCTCCCTGCACGCCGAGGGCGAACCCTACACCCTCACCGTTAACCCCACGGTGCGCCCCTCCAGCACGGGGATGCTCCCCCAAGCCGCAATGCTGGACTTAATCGCCACCCTCCACCACAGCCAAGGGGAATGGCAAAACTGGGTGGCAGCGGGTTTGAGCCACTGCTCCCCCAACCTCGCCCCGATCATCGTCGATGCCGCCCTCCTGGAAAGCCACAGTCCCAACCACTACCAACAACTGAGCCGCTTAATCAATGGCCAGCGCAGTCTCCGGGACATTGCCGCCCTCAAGGGTCAAACCGTGATGGCTATCACCCGCGCCTTCATCCCCTTCATTGAAAATCACCTCCTCACCCTCGCCGTCCTGCCCCACGATCTCCCCCGCCAACCCCAAAAACCCACCCCCCCAACCGCCCAAGCTGATCCCGCCCGCAAACCGCTCATCGCCTGTATTGATGACGATCAACGGGTGCAGGCCTGCCTCCATAAACTCCTCACCAACGCCGGTTATCGCGTCCTCAGTATTACCAACCCCATTGAAGCCCTGCCCCTGTTGCTCAAACATAAACCCGATGCGGTGTTGTTGGATCTGGTGATGCCCATCGCCAACGGTTATGAAATTTGTGCGCAAATTCGCCGGGTGAGTGAGTTTAAAAACCTGCCGGTGCTGATGTTGACGAGCAATGATGGGGTGGTGGATCGGATGCGGGCGAAAATGGTAGGCGCTTCGGGGTTTTTAACAAAAACCACCAGCGGCGCAAAGCTCAAGGCAGCCCTACAAGCCCAATGCACCCCGGGGGCGTAATCCCGATTTTGAGAAAAGAGGATAGAGAAGAGAGTAAAGTTTAGCCTCACTTCTCACTTCCCACTCCTCACCCCTCATCGCTCACAATTGATAACCCCTCTACCAATACCGAAGGGGTGGCATAGCTCCCCACCCAACGGACATCGTTGCCTAATACCACATTGTCTTTCAGGGCATTGTAGACATTGCCTGCGATCATCGTATCCTTGACCCGGCCGATGATTTCACCCCGATGAATCCGATAGCCCAGATCAACATTAACGGCAAAATCCCCCGATAAATCCCCCCCTCCCCCCAAAATTTGATCCACAATCAAACCCTCCTGGATCATGCCCTGTAAGGCGGTGGTGCTCTGGTTGCCGGGGGCGATGATTAAATTGATGAGTCCCGGGCTGGGATAACGGCCGAGGCTGGTGCGGAAACCGTTGCCGGTGCTGCTCTGGCCCAGTTGGCGGCCGACGCGGCGATCGCAATACATCCGTTCAAAAATCCCTTGATTGATCAAGGTTATGGCCTGGGTGGCCATGCCTTCGTCATCCATGGGGCAATAATCATCCCCTTGGTGGGGATCTTGGTGGAGCGTGAGATTGGCGGCGAGGAGCAGATCCCCCTGTCGTTTACTCCAGGGAGAAGCTTCTTCTAAACAGGCTTTGCCGCTGATCGCCTCTTCCACCACTTCCCAGAGGAGCGGTGCGGCCTTGGGGGTAAACAGGACGGGCATCGAACCGAGGGGGGCGGGGGCGTGGTCTTGGGCTGAGGTTAAATGGGAGAAGATGCGGTCTAATAAGGTTTGGGGATCCGGTAACGTTGCTCCGGTGCTGTCGAGATCATCATAGATCCCTAAAAAATCCTCCCCTCGCACCCATTCCACCCCCAAGCTGGCACTCAATCCGGTGGTGGTGTATCCGCCCCGAAAGCCGCGACTGTTGAGTAAGAGGGTGGTTTCGCGATCGCACTCCAGGGTTAGGCCACAGAGAACCTCAGGATAGCGATCGAGAATTTGGGTGATCGCCTCCCGTCCCCAAGGGATTAACTGGGTGGGTTCAAACCAATGGCCGGGATCATCCCCCTGAAAGGAGGGGCCTGCGTAGAGTTCAATTTCCTCAGGGGGATTGAGTTCGGCGATCGCCTTCGCCTTCGCCACCAAAAGCTCCGGCTCCACCGCCCCATAGGCCACCGCCAACCCCGGCCGCCCCTCCACCCACAACCGCAGGGCCATCCCCTCGGAGGTGCTACTTTCCAACTGCTTAAGGCGATTGGCCTCAAACACTACGGGCTGGCTTTGGGCATTGGCGCAATAGACTTCAGCGGCTGCGGCTCCGGATTGTTGAGCCAGGGTTAAGACCTGTTCGGCCAGGGAATGATTGCTCATGGATTGATCAGTTTTGCTACTCCCCTCCCCCACATTTTGAGAGAGGGGCTGGGGGTGAGGGTTAATACAAGTCGTAACGCAACAAGGTACAGGCTAACGTGCCGTTAAAGACCGGGAACCGTTGGCTGGCTTTCAGCCCCACTTCTTTCCCCAAGGGTTTCGTGGTTAAAACATAGGCCGTCCAGCCGGTGAACCGCTGTTTAAACAGATCCCCCAATTCCCGATAAAATGCCTTTAATTCCCCCGCTTCCCCCAAACGATGGCCGTAGGGGGGGTTACAGATTAACACTCCCGGCTCCTCCGTCGGGGGGCGCACCTCCACCATATCCTGAAGTTTAAAATCCACCTGCTGATCTAACCCACAATGGGCGGCATTGTCCCGCGCCTGTTGGAGGGTTTGCAGATCGCGATCGCTCCCCACGATGGCCGCCGGGAGTTGGGTTTTTCGCGCCGCCTCTGCTTCAGCCCGCAATTGTGCCCAGAGTTCCGGATCAAAATCCGGCCAACCCTCAAAACCAAACTGAGCGCGAAATAAACCTGGGGCAATATTCAACGCTTTTAATCCCGCTTCGAGGGGAATTGTCCCCGAACCACAACAGGGATCGAAAAGGGGGCGATCGCCCTGCCAATCGATATGGGCCAACAACGCCGCCGCCAGAGTTTCCTTAAGGGGAGCCACCCCCACCCCCGGCCGATACCCCCGCCGATGCAAACTACTGCCGGAACTATCGAGGCTAAGAATCCCCCGCCGCTGGTGAATGTGGAGATTGAGGCGCACTTGGGGGTTATGGGAATCAACGTTGGAGCGGCGGCCCGTTTGCTGCCGCTGTTGATCGACAATGGCGTTTTTAACCTGGAGAGCGGTGAAATGGGTATGGTTTAACTCCGTGTTTCCCCCAGTGCAGTCCACCGCTAGGGTCTGTTCAGGGGAGAGATAATTCCGCCAATCCACCAGTTGCACTTCCCGATATAACTGTTTAGCATGGGAGCAAGGAAACTCAAGGATAGGTACTAATACCCTGAAGATTGTTCTCGCCCACAGATTAACCCGGTACAGGAGGAGGCGATCTGCGTCAGCAGACCCATCGCCCCAAAACTCCACCCCGGTAAATTGGGGCTTAACCTCGGTCGCTCCGAGGGTTTTCAATTCTTCCGCTGCGATCGCCTCTAGGCCTCGCGCAACTGTTGCAAAGTAACGTGGCATTCTTGATCATCCCATTCCATCCTTCCATCTTCCCCTGAAACGGTTCCCAAGTACAAAAGCCCCCTGGGGTCAGCCAGGGGGCGCAAGTCCATCAGTCAGGTTCAGCACCAACCGGAGCGGTTTCACCGTCTGTTGTTGGTTGCTGTTCCCTAATCAAAAGATTAAGGGATCAAGTGTGAAAAACTTGTGAAATGGCTTAATTTTTCAGCAATTGCGCGGGAATTTCAATCACCAACTCAGTTCCCTGACCCGGTTCGGATAAACATTCCAGCCGACCACCGTGCTGGTCGGTGATGATTTGATAAACAATCGAGAGTCCCAGACCCGTTCCTTGCCCCACGGGTTTAGTCGTAAAGAAGGGGTCAAACATTTTATGGCGCACGGCGGCATCCATACCAGGGCCATTATCGGCAATCCGGATCTGCACCCATTCCGCTCCTAAATCGGTGGTGGTGATCGTGATTTTGGGCTGAGTGACCCCTTCAATCAGCACATCAATGGCATTGGTGAGGATGTTCAAAAAGGCTTGATTCAGCTTGCCCGCATAGCAGGTCACTAAGGGTAAAGACCCGTAATTTTTCTGAATCGTGATTTCCGGACGGGTGGCCGTGGCGTTGAGGCGATGCTGGAGAATGAGCAGGGTATTGTCTAAGCCCTCGTGGAGATCCACCCGTTTGGTATCGGATTCATCTAAGCGGGAGAAGTTTCGTAAACCGAGGACAATCTGACGGATGCGATCGCTCCCGGTTTGCATGGAATTAAACAGACTGCTTAAATCTTCATCGAGGAACTCTAAATCAATGTCCTCCAAAACTTCCTCAATATCCCCGTTTGGGTTGGGGGTGTTGTCTTGATAAACCGCAATGATACGGCGGAGGTCGCCCACATATTCACGGGCATGGCCAATATTGCCACTAATGAAGTTAATTGGGTTATTAATTTCATGGGCAATCCCCGCCACCATCTGCCCCAAACTGGACATTTTTTCAGATTGGATCAGTTGAGCTTGGGTTTGTTGGAGGGTCTTCAGTGTCGTCTGTAAATCTTCATTTTTTTGGTGCAGCGCCTCGGTGCGTTCCGCCACCTTTAACTCCAGGGTGCTGTTGTAATCCTCTAAGCGGTGATAAAGGCGGGCATTTTCAATGGAAATAGTCGCTTGGCTGGCCAGAATTTTGAGCACTTCGATGCGATCGCGGGTAAAGGCATCGACAACCCGGTTATTTTCTAAATACAAAATTCCTAACAAATTTCCCTGCTTGACAATCGGCACACAGAGAACAGAGTGAATATTGTGATGGGCAATGTAGGGATCGTTGACAAATAACCCCGTTTCTGAAGCATTACTTAACACCACATATTCCTGTGTCCGTTGTACATATTGAATCAAGGAAAGAGGCAAAGGGCTTTCTGGGGTTAAAGGTTGATTGATTTCTGTTTCAATGGCTGTGGTTTGATCAATTTCTCCAGAGGCAACAATGACTAATTGTTGCTGCTCAAGTAATAATAAATGGCCAACTTGAGCACCGGCATTTTCTAAAGCCAAGCGCATCAGTTGTGAGAGCAGTTGGCTGAGAATAATTTCTCCCGATAGGGCTTGGGCTGCCTTGATCACGGTATTCAAATCCAAATTGTGGCTGTTGCTGCCGGTGGTGTTGGGGGTGAGGGTGTTCTGATGTGTTGGTTCCGTTAAGGTGCGAGATAGGGTTACACCTTGGCCTCCTGGGGCTGTGCCTTGACCCAGGGTGGGTAACTGGGCCCGCAGTGCTTCTACCTTCGCCATTGCCCCCCAACGTTCATAGCGATACAGGGCCTCTAACCAATATTGTTGGGCAAATTTCTCCCGCCCTAAACTGTGGTAAAACTCCGCTGCTCGCTCGGTGGCGATCGCCACCTCGGCTAAAAACCCCTGGCTTTGGGCAGTGGCAATGGCGCGATCGTAATAGTCCATTGCTTCAAGGGGCCGCCCCTGTAATCGCGCCTGCTCAGCCTGGATCAACTCCTGTTTACTTTGGAAATTATGGGGTGCATATTTTGCCCACAGCGCAAATTTTTCGCGAATTTCTTCAATCTCTGCCCAGGTTTGCGCTTGGGCCGATGGGGATAAATCTGGATAGCCAGCACATTTAATTAAAGCTTCATAGAAAGGATAGTAGCCAAACAGCAGTGAGGCATAACACCCCATGTAGTAGGGAGTGGCGATCGCCATCTTTGCCGCTGCCCCTGGCCAATCTCCCATCACATAGGCCAAAAACATCTCAGCAAAATAGACGAAAAACATTAACATCTGATTACCAGAGGCTTCAATGGCTCCCACCAATTCCGGATTGAGAAAATCTCCGGTTAACTGATGGGGATCAGGCGCTTCATTTTGCAAATTCTGGGTTAACTGTCGCCAAGTTTTTGCTGGATACAAACCATGATCTTGCTTGGTTTTAGTTAAGATTTCAATATAAATTTCCTGAGATTGACGCACCTCTGCCAAGGGGGTTCCGATGAAAATGGGATAACTACAACCCCACATTGCCGCATAGGCACCATAGACTAAATCCCCCGTGTCCAAGCCAATTTGAATCGCTTGATCTAGGAGTTTAATTGTATTGCGGTGAGGATCCTTCCAGTGGACAACAAAGGAGCTAAACAGCATATGAATTTTACATTTCAGGGCATCGCAAGGATACTGCTCTAAAACTCGTAAGGAAATCAGCCCCGAATGATAAGTTTCTTCTAAGTTGCCAAAGGGTAGATTTACTGTACCGTAGGCATAGGCAGCTAAGGAAGAATGACCCAATTCTAAAGAAAGATTTTTGAGGCGACCAATGATAAAAGGGAGGAGTTCTGGCTTAGCTTGGTAGGCAGGCCCACTAATAATCGTTAAAATTTGCATCACCGCTAACAGATAGGGATCCTGCATCTGCGGGTAATCCTCTAATTCTGCCAATGTGGGTAGGGGTCGCGCTAGGCTTAAAACGCTTGGATCTTGCTCTAGGGGATAGCCGAGTAATTCTAAAACCGGCAGGGCAGTTTCAATCGCCGCCAACATCTGGTTTTGGGCAATCAGGAATTG
This sequence comes from Spirulina sp., assembly GCA_011390265.1. GTDB lineage: Bacteria > Cyanobacteriota > Cyanobacteriia > Cyanobacteriales > Spirulinaceae > Spirulina. Next base: position 6,697 of record JAABSU010000074.1, on the reverse strand, counting down.
AATATTGAGTTCATAAATTTTGACCTTGTGGAGCAGATCTTGGGCTTCTCGGAGGACAATAGCCGAGAGTGCTTCTGCTTTTTCAAACTGAGTTTGAATATATTCCACCTCAACGGCTTCGGTATACAGTTGCAGGGTTAAATCGTAGGTTGTTTGCCAAGCATCTTCTGGGAGGAGTGTTAATCCGGTGTTGATATAGGTTAAAGCGGCGGCGTAGGCGGTGGCAGCTTTGGCCTTGGCGGCGGCTTGTAGGTTTAACTGGGCTAATTCGAGCCGTTCGGGGCGATCGCTAATTAATTCCGCACCCATATTGAGGGCATTAACAATATCAAATAGCCGGTCTTCCCATTGATTAGCAGCGATATTTTTTAACAGCAATCGCCCTACTTTCAAATGTACGGCTTGCTTTTCTGTATCGGGAATTAGGGAATAGGCCGCCTGTTGCACCCGGTCATGGAGAAATTTATAAATAATTTCAAGATTGGTCGCATCTGCCCCCATTTGAGGGATTTTATAGGCATCACTGAGGGGGATAATCAGGTTGGCACGAATCGCATCCCATAAATCGGCGGCTGTTTCTGTGGCGGATTTTTGATGAACAATGGCCAAAATTTTCAAGTTGAACTGATTGCCAATACAGGCGGCTAATTGAAGAATATTTTGCGCCGATGCACTCAAGCGTTGAATTTCATTCACCATCAACTCAACGACATTTTCGGTCATCTCAACCTGGAGTAAGGTATTGAGATCCCATTGCCATTGTCCCTGTTGTAAATCAAAGCGAATCAGATCTTCAATGTAGAGGTATTTAAACAATTGGTTGAGAAAAAAGGGATTGCCTTTGGTTTTGTCAATCAACAGTTTGGCTAGGGGGGCGACGGCTGCCGGGGGTTGATGGAGGGTATCACTGACCAAAGTGGTGACATCGGCTAAACTCAACGGGTTTAGGGTCAAGGTTTCGATGACTGCCCCTTGCGTTTTCAGGTCTGCCAAGACCCGGATCAGGGGATGGGTGGCATCAACCTCATTATCCCGATAGGCTCCCACCATCAGGAGGTATTGGCGATCGCGATCGCCCATGAGGACTTCAATTAATTGCAACGAGGCTGGATCAGCCCATTGCAAATCATCTAAAAACATCACTAAGGGATGGTCAGCCTGGGTAAAGACATCAATAAAAGCTTGAAAGACGCGGTTAAAGCGGTTTTGGGATTCTGCCACGGGCAGGGAAGAAATGGCAGGCTGAGGGCCAATAATTAATTCTATTTCTGGAATCACATCGACAATAACTTGGCCATTATTTCCCAACACACGGATTAATTTTTCTTGCCAGGCCTGAACCTGGGGGGCTGTTTCCGTGAGCAATTGACGCACCAATTCCCGAAAGGCTTGAATTAAACAAGCGTAGGGAATATTGCGCTGAAATTGGTCAAACTTACCGCTGATAAAATAGCCCCGTTGTCGGGTAATCGGGCGATGAATTTCTTTCACCAATGCCGATTTACCAATGCCGGAATAACCCGCCACCAATACCATTTCCGTTGCGCCTTGGCTGACCCGCTCAAAGGCATCGAGTAATTGTGTGACCTGCTGTTCACGGCCGTAGAGTTTTTCCGGAATCGTAAAAATGCCTTGGTAATCCTGTTGGGCCAAGGGAAAGGGAAGAATCTGCTGCTGCTGTTGCCAGGCTGCTCGGCAATGGGCTAAATCGGCTTGGATGCCGTAGGCACTTTGGTAACGGTCTTCTGCGGCTTTGGCCATTAATTTTAAGACTAAAGCAGAGACGGGTTCAGGAATCGCGGCGTTGACAATGTGGGGAGGGGTAGGAAGTTTGGCAATGTGGCAATGCACCATTTCCATCGGATCATGGGATTGAAAGGGCAATTGCCCCGTCAACAATTCATAGAGCGTGATCCCCAAAGAATAAAAATCGGTGCGGTAGTCGATCGCCCGATTCATGCGGCCGGTTTGTTCCGGGGAGAGGTAGGCGAGGGTTCCTTCGAGGAGGTTGGGGCTGCTGACGGTGGGGTTTTCCCGTGAAAGGCGTGAAGCAATAGAGAAGTCGATCAGTTTTAAAACTTGGGTTTTGGGGTTGAAGACAATATTGGCGGGTTTAAGATCTTTATGAATAATCTGGTGTTGATGGAGTTGACCGAGGGCGATCGCCACCTGTTGCCCAATCCAAAGAATTTGATCTAAACTCAATTTCTCCTGATTTTGCCAATAGCTTAAATCTCGTCCCCCAAAATCTTCTAACCACAAAATTGGCTTCCCAGAAGTTTCGTCTAAGCCAAAGGTTTGAATCACTCCACTAATATCCAAAGATTGCAAAATGCCAAACTCATGGCGCAGTTGGGCAATATCCGCCGCTGCGGGATAGGGATTCACCAGTGTTTTTAAGACAACAGGGGATTGCTCAGGGCGTTGTACGGCTCGATAAACAACTGTTTTGCCATTGTCAGCGAGGGTTGCGAGAATTTCATAGGGGGACACAGTAGCCATGATTTCAATGAGGTAAAGGAAACTGATCGCCGGGCAATGTTACTAACGTAAAGTCGGAGTCTCGCCCACAGGAGCAAGATGTTTAATTATCCGGGTACATTCACGGATCGCTTCAACTCAATATGGCTCGAAATTGCTTCAAGAGTCGAGATAAAAATGACCATATAATCACAAATGGAATCAGTAGTTTTAGATACCAAGGGGAAATTTTGCCGTTCCAGGCCAATCCCTGTTCATAACGTCGTTGATCTGACCACCGCCGTAGCGAGAGAATCACCGGTTCGTAGAGGGGCCAAATTTGACAAGGGCGAGCCTTCACACCGGTGGCATCGAGGATGCCATTCACTGCCCGGCGAGCGGCTTCGTTGGCTGCCTCCATGGTGGCTAAATCTGTATGGGTCTGGACGTAATCCCCCGCGAGGAAAAGGTTGGGAATTTCCGTGTGGGCGGTAGGGCGGAGCGACCAGGTATTAACCAAGTTTACTAACAGTGGCTCACTGTTAATGTTCCCTTCACCATCTTTGAGGCGACTACGATAGCAAAGGGTTTGAGAACCGGGATGTTTGCAAAACCGTTGATTGCTCTCCGGTTGGGGCAGCGGAATCGGCCCCACAAATCCCTTGGCGATTAAAGCATTCACCGCTAAACGGGCTTGGTTTTGATCAACATTGAGATGGTCAGCAATTTGGACGAGGCTGACCTGTTCCTGGTCATTAATCCACAAAAACAGGTCTTTAAAGAAGTCTGGCAGGTCGCGATCCAGAATTGCTGCGAGTCTGTCGGGGTTTTGAGCCAGTTCACAGCAGTTATGGACAATATTGGGGTCGAGAAACCAGCGGTGGAGGTCTTCATCCCGAAGCAGGGATTGCCCTTTTTCCCGGAGCGATCGCTGCATTTGCGCCCATACCTCAGTTTTAATTTCTGTCGCGGTACAAAGCTGGGCTGGCTTGTTCACCGTTAATCCCAGACTGTTGTTAATCGCCCCCACTTCATCGGTATTGGGATCGATAAAATAGCCCCAATTAGAAGGAATCACCGAAATAATCCCCCGGACTTGACCATCGCCAAATTGCGTCATGGGGAAAGCGGGCCAGAAGTCCGTTTGGGAAATGGAGGTGAGGGCCCAAGGGGAATCCACATAGAGAACATGGCCGTGGGTGACGGGGACATCCCGATTGAGATAGAACTGAATGCCGCTCATCCAGGCGGTGCTGGTTCCTAAGCGTTTGAGGTTGGCAAGGGTGTGATCGCCCGCCACTAAATCATCAGAAATCAACCCCGCCATCATTTCCACCGGCAGAGCCGCAATATAATAATCCCCCGTCACCGTGCGATCGGTGTGGCTGGCCATCTCCGTCACCACTGCCCCGGTAATCTGGACTTTTCCCTGAGCATCGGGGCTGGCTTCAATGCGCCGCAGGCGATGGCCTGTGTGGTATTGTACCCCCCGGCTCCGGAGGTAGTCCAGCCAGGGATTGAGCCAAACATCATTGGTGGGGCCATTGAGGACGCGATCGATCCCCGTTGTACCCGGATCGATCAAGTCCAAGAGCAATTGCAGGAAAATATCACCAATGGTTTTGGTGCTGGCCAACTCCGCACGGGAAGCCACGAGGGAGGTGGTCAAACCCCGCGCCAAGAGGGATTGGTAAGCCGGGGACTTATGGGCTGCATCGAGATAATCCCACCAGTCAATTTTTTCATACTCCCCCAAACGACGAGCCGGACAGGAGGTGAACAATTGCCAAATCCGCGCCGCGAAAAATTCTAACTCCCCCGGCTTCAGTTCCAATTCCGCCCCCCGGAGTAAGGCTTTGAGGATCAAGACCACATCCGCCAGGTTTTGGGGAAACCGGGCGGGTAAAATCAGCAAGTTCTTGTCAATACGGGCCAGGCCTAAGCGGCTCGCATCCACTAAATTATCAAATACCCCCCGCCGGTTCTTCCCGTAGGGAATCCGCTTCATCGTGTCTGTGATGTGGCGATAGAAGCCGGGGAAGAAGCGAAAGCCATGTTCACCCGGTAGGGGCTTTTTCCCTGGCTCGGCACTATCGGGCACATCAATACTGCGGGCCTTCCCCCCTGGAATCTCCTTGAGTTCAAAAACCTCTACCTCAAAACCCCGCTCCACCAACTCGTGGGCGGCACTCATGCCTGAGATGCCACCCCCCAAAACCACAATCTTCGCCATCGATTTATCTGCTCCATCACCGATGATTCAGGATCCAAAGCCAAGGGCAAAATGCAGCCTCAACCCCGAACCCTGGAATGCTTTTCTCTACGCTACTCTAAGTTTTGCAAATCGGCGGCCCCTAGGCTCGTAGGAATTTGCCCATTAGTGGGGAAGTGACAGCGTTTTGGGCTTAGGTGGCTTGGTTAAATTGGGCTGCTGCATCGCTGACCGCTGCCGCCACCGTTTTCTGCCCCAACATCGCGGCCTGTAAATTTTCATAAATGGCCTTTTGGAGGAGGTTGAGATTGTCCATGGGGGGAATCAAGACCTCGGCATTGGGCAACTGCTCCGCCCCCACCTTAATCGCCTGCTCCAAGGGCGTAGCATCGGGCTTGCCACTGAGAAAGGCAATATATTTCTGTAATGCCGTTTGGGTGGAAGGCAAGACATTGGCGGCTTGGGCAAAGGCTAGTTGATTGTCGCTGTTCGTGACATAGAGGGCAAACTTAACGGCATCTTGGGGGCGATCGCTATCCCGGGGCACGACCAAATTCATCACCGCCACGCTCTTTTTCCCCGTCTCGCCAGTAATTTGGGGGGCAGCAGCAGAAACTTGGGCCACTTCCGGGGCATTGGTTTCAATGGCCCCTAAAAACTGTGCCGATGTGGCCAACAATGCCGTTTCTCCCGCCTGATAGAGATCAATGGCGTAGCGATGGCCCTGGGTGAGCACTTCCGGCGGCAACAGTTGAGCTTCATATAAATTCACCCAATATTCAAAAGCCGCCAAACCCGCCGGGCTGTCAAAGGCCGCTTTCCCCGCCTCATCCACCAACTCCACCCCCATCTTCACCAAAGATTCCAACACCTCCCCGGAATCCTCCGGCACAAACGTCACAAAAAAGGCATATTTCCCCGTCTTGTCCTTCACCTCCCGTGCCACCGTCGCCAACTCCTCATAGGTAGCGGGGGGCGACGCAACCCCAGCCTCAGCCAGCAACGCCTCGTTATACACCGTGATTTGCGTCGTTAAATACCAAGGCACACCAAAGGATTGCTCATTGAGGGTTCCCGCCTGCCAAATCTTCGGCAGGTATTCGCCCCGATCTTCAGGGGTCAGAGCATCATTTAAATCTAGCCAAGCGTTGCGGGTGGCCAGTTGGGAGGCAAATTTCGGGTTTAAATTCACCACATCCGGGGCGGTTTTTGCCGAAACGGAGGTGAGAATCTTGGCCTCCATGGCATTCCAGGGCACATCCTCCCAGCGCACGGTAATTTCAGGGTTTTCCGCCTCAAAATCGGCGATTAACTCGGTGAAATACTCGGTAAACTCTGGTTTGAGTTGCATCGTCCAAAATTCTAGGCCGTTGCCAGTTTGCGGCGCACCGCAACTGGTGAGCCAAGTCAGACACAAACCAATCAAGCCATAACAAAGGGTACGCAGGGCGGAACGACGGTGCAACATAGCAAAGCCAAGGGGAAAGAATTCGAGATTCACTATAACCTACGAGTATGCTCAATGCCGGGAGAAAAATCTCGCCCCTGGCCGGGTGATTTGGGGAGAAATTTGGGTAGATTTAGACTACACTCAGGCTAAACCCACCATTGTCTGCACCGCCTGGACGCACAACGCCCATGTTCAACTCCGTTAAAAAACTATTTGCCAAGAAGGGCAACGGCATCGGTCTCGAGATCGCGCCGGAGCGGATTAATATTGTCCAACTGCGCAAGCAGGGGCAAACCTATAAGCTGGTCACGTTTATCACCGAAGAAGTCCCTGAAGGGATTATCGAGGAGGGGCGGATTCTCGACTCCCCCGCGTTGGCGGAACTGATTCGCGAAACCCTCGATAAAAACAACATCAAAACCAAGAAGATTGCCACCGCTGTGCCGATGCGGGAATCGATTATCCGCTTGATTCCGATTCCTTCCGAACTGGATGATCAGGAACTCAAGGATATGGTGCTCAACCATGAGGCGGGGTTGTATCTGCCTTACCCCCGTGAGGAGGTGGATCTCGAT
>JAABSU010000073.1 GCA_011390265.1 Spirulina sp. | reverse complement strand
ATCCAACTGCGCTTAGATCAAACGCGGGTTTGGGTGAATGGGGCAGAGTGGGCGATCGGCTCCCACAGCGGCAACGGCCACGCTGAACCCCTGATCCTCACCTTCGACCCCATCCCTCCCAATAGTACAATCACGCTCCAACTCCGACCCCACTACAACCCCCGCTGGGGCGGTGAATACAGCTACGGTGTTACGGTGATCATGGCTGAAAATTTCAGCCTTTACATCGGCCCGGCGCGGTTGCGGTTTTACGAGGGCGATCGGCGTATTTGGTTTTGAAGGGCGGGGAGGCGATCGTCAACATCACCTCTAGCACTAGCCAGAACCATGAGGACACAGTTTATAGTGCGGACTTCAATCCGCTCCGGCTTGGTTTCAGAGATTGCATTAACCCCCTTGGCTACCGCTATATCTCACTTTCCGCAGGTTGACATTTAATTTTTACTGTGCATTTCTAAACGCAATCGCTGTAAGCCTTGTGGGAAGAGACTTCTGGGATTTGTCAATTTTGAGAACTCGACGAGTAGCTTAATGTTCCGTAATAATTTGAGTGGCAACTTCCAAAGTCCAAACCTGCCATTTTCCAAGGCTTTCAGGAAGCAAAAAATGAATGCGCATTTTAATTTATTTGTCAACCTGCGGAATGTCGGCTATATGTGTAGCTCCCATTTAGAAAATTGGTATAACATCAAACTCAGCCGCAGTGGCTTTCGTCCGTCCGCTACCATGACGTGTTAAACCACAACAAAATACTCAGTTTTCATAAGAGCTTAGTTATTGTCTCTCTGCTGCCGTTAACCAATCATTGATAGAACTTACTCCCAGCGACAACATTAAATCTTGCACTAATACCACACGATCAAGCATTGCACCTTGGTCAGATTCTTCTCGTTCCTCAGCTTCAGCAAAAAGGTAGGTTAGTAGTTGAACAAGCTGATTTTCATGATCGTAATAGTGTTGCCTAGCATTACTGACATAAGTCAGATAAATTTCGGTCGCATCGAGAGCAAGTTGTGGGCTGCGTTGCACGAGAGCATTAAGCCATTCATCAAATCCAAATATGCGATAATAATATTGATCACTATCATCATTTTTACACACATTAAAGTAAAGCTGAATTAGACCTATCGGAATAGAGATTAGTGGCGTATTTTTCCGAAAGATATTGTTTACATTTTTAGCGATAGATATTGCATGAGAGCTACCTGCGCTTAGTCCCGATTCGATACCTTGAAGGCATTGCTCACGATGCTGCTTGATATTGCCAGTGTGAGTCCAAACACTCGCTGCCCCCTGCCATGCTTCGGTTGTGTTCAATGTATTCAATTCATCAAGAAAATTGGCAAAGTCAATATGCCCAGCCAGGGCAGACAAGGCTGAAATGCGCCCCCAAGTTTCCATGTCTTTATGGCTTCCCTCTCGGCAGATACGCTTAAGCAAAGGCAAAACCTTGTCGAAATGATCTTGAAAGGCATAATATAGGCAATACTCAGCAGATTGCCAAAGCCCTGTAGAATCCTGCATAGCGAGGTTAAATAATTCCCAACCCAGCTCAGGATTCTGTCTTTGGAGGTACGGCAAATGCTGCAAAATTAGAGCACGAATAGCAGGGTGTTTGTTCTTAGAAAACTGACGTAGGGTTGGTGGTAAAAATTCGGGTAATGCAATGCTATTTTCTTGCAATTTATTGACCAAAATTATTAAGGCTTCGGCCACCTTTCCAGTCGTCATATTAATGCCACTGGCAAGTAAATTATCTGAACTTTCGTGGATAGTGCTTGCTTCTTTAAAACTGCCAAAGCCTATTGTCCAAAACACCAACCGAGCAGCATCTCGTTCATCCTGAACAACAGATGCACAGGCTTTCAGAGCTTGAGCCGCAGCGCGATTCAACCACCAGTGGGCAGGATGTCTCTCCAGCTCCTCAAGGATTTGATTTGCTAAGGTGGGAGCATTGGGTTTTTCAATGGGAACCCACTTGTCATCAGGTCGCAAGTTGCCATGACGATATGCCAAATGGCTGGCAATGCCTTCCATGATGTCATCGCGAAAACTTGCTGCAATATTGATCCAATGCTTGACTAGTAATCTCAAGAATCGCGATGGATGGCGAGATGAAGCCTCTCGCAGTTGATATCCTACCTGCCGTTTACCTCCAATGCAAAAGTCATCAGAATCTCGGTTATATCCAGAGTAGTGTTCTAGCAGATGAATTATGCCATCATCACTGGCTTTCAGAAATACTTCAAATGAAAATGGGGCAGTGACCGTAACACCATGAATGCTGATAGATGGCTGTCTAATCAGTGTCCCATAAATTTTTTCATAGACATCTAGTCTTGCTTGGGTTTCGGGTGAGCGAAGATGACATGGAATGGTGGATATGTATTTAGCTTGCTCTTTCAACATCCAAGCTCTTGCTTTCTCATCTGTTGCATATTTCTCCCAAACGGTTTGTATTGTTACTATCACCTTGTCTTGTGTAAGGCTGTCTAAATAAATGAATGCACTTTGAATTAATGTTCCCAACTCGTAGCAGAGTTCAGATTCCAGTAAATCCCTGTCGCACAATAGACTACCAATTAAGTCAATGTTGGGCTGTGGAGATTGTGTGAAAGCAAGGATAGCAAAATAGCACAAAGCAATTTCGTGATTGAAGCACAGCCGTTGTCGATTTTGCTGCCACCAGTCGGAGTATCTTTGGGCATGGTGGAGAATGGCTCCCTCGATCGCATCAAACAGAACTCGCTCACAATTTACAGATCTAATATCAATTTGAGAGTGGATATCACTGTATGAGGTATTTTCTAGAAATTTGTTACGATAGTATTCCCAGCTATTTTCGTGATGAGCTAACTTAATTTGCCTCCAACGTTCAACTGCTTCCAAGGCTAGGTCGAGTAAGACGGTGGATTGTATCATCCGCTGGTTCAGGAAGTTTGCGTCGTTATCTCGAAATTCATGAGGCTGACAACGCAATTTGTTCCCAAAATCAAATGTCACCACATCGTTTTCACTAACATCACCAGCGATATAACGCCAGAGACATCTATCATCAACTACACCAACAGTGACACAACGTGCAAGAGTCTCCCCCAAGAAACTATGTTCTGGAATTGGCATACTGAGTAGCCGCTCTAATAAGGGAGCAACTAGTGTTAAATTTTCTAGTTTGAATTCAGAAAGAGATAAACTCAACTGATCAGCAATTCTCTTTTGATCTAGCCAGTCTATCTCCAAGGCTTTTGTCCAGAAGGCTAACACTCCAACAACATCTTCATCTTTCCACTGCCCTACCCTATAAACGTGGGCTGTCATCCCCTCGGAATCCTGCATTTCTTCTAATAAAGGCACTAGATGAGCTAGCCAAAAGTAATGCCACTCAACTAATGATGCCTGGGTGTAAATTACCTGAAATATTTCGCGATGATTGTTTCGTAGGTCGCGTATTAGCGGCCACTCATCATTCTTTGGTCTTTGCTGGGCAAATGATTCGGCAACCAAGCGGCGGATTTGGAAGGCGGCATTACTTGTTAATACCGCTCGAATTTGCTTTCTGAACTCGCGACGATCTCCTGTTGCTAACTGTGCAACGAAGCTACGAATACTCGGACGGACAAAGGGCACGGGTGGCAAGTCTTGGATAAACTTATTCAGCGAGACTCCCTTGCGTATAGCACTGCTTATCACTAGTACGTCCAGTAAGGTTTGATGACCAAATGTTAATTTACCGTCGTGAGTATCTTGCAGTACATTGAGACTGTGGAGCCGTCGTAGAATTTCCTGCGACGCGGTAAAGCGTTGATGTGGAATAGAGAGGCTGCGTGACCTCAGCATTTCGTCAGCGATGGCTTCAATTGCTCGCATCGCTGTGCCTCCCAAGATGGGATCGGACTGTACAATGGTATCGAGATAACGTTGCGCCAGTGCTTGACCAGTCACCACATTGAAGCTGCCTTCACGCTGAGCCAGTTCGACAAATAGGGCTAGTTCGCGAGGATTCCGGACTAGTTCACAGGTGACAGCATCAATAGAGGTTGAATCAATTCCAATTTTGGCAAATAACGGTAGAATCTCAGACTCCCAGTCTAGCAACGGGCACTGTAATTCGCAGTCCCATTGCCGCATAGCAATGCGTTGATCGTATTTGTGATCGAAGTCGCGACAAGCTGTAACAACAGTAACATTGGGAATTTGTAGTAACCGATCAATTTGTGCCAGGAAGTACGTCAATATACTATGCTCACGGGCGATGGACAAAACATCCAGTGAGTCGATGACCACAACAACATGGGCATCTTCTGCTAATCGAGCAGCCTGTTCTATCCATTGCTCTGGTAGACCTTGTGCCTGACGCTCTTGCACTGTTGCCAAGTCAGCGAATTCACGAGACTGAATGAAGAGGGGTACTAGATCTGTTTGGGTTTGCATACGTTGCTCCAGTGCTTCTTGTAGACTAAGCATCACACAGGTTTTGCCAGAACCCGGCCCCCCCGTAAGCAGGATGCTGCGTTTTCTCACATCAATAGCGTCTAGGAGTTTGTCCAAAATCAGGCTTGGAATACGATGCCCCAGAATGTCCCGATGCCACGACCTACCAATAGCTGAGGTACTAGCAAATGATGTTCGCACTTGTGCAATGTCCATCACGGGAACTAGCATTGCTCCCGCGTGATCGAGAATTTCTTTGATATCATTTTTGGTTAGGTGGTGGATATGGTGGATAGGAGCGGGTCGGTTTTCACTCTTTATACGTCCACCAAGATTATCAAGACTTGTCCAGAGGGAATTGAATGCTGCATCTGAGTTGCTTGCCATTTGGTGCAAACGTTCCCTCAACAGCATTTCCATGCGATCAAAATCTGGACTAATCTCGAATGAGGTGCGGTGCAGGAATTCATAGGTAGAGAGACTGGGAGTCTGACCGGCAATGCGAGTTGCCAACTTTCCATTTGTTTCTGTATGCTCTTGGGTCAAATTCGCGAGATAGTCAGCCTCATTATCCCAAAGTCTACTGTATTCACGCAGTTTGGCGAGTGCACCAAACTCGCTACGTGAATAGAAGCGAACTTGGGCTTGTGGATGCCTAGCTAATGTCAGAGAAGCTTTATCCAACTCATCAGCCAGATCCGCTATTGACCATGCACGGAAATCAGCTTGGTTCTTTTTGCACTGGCAACAAATCACTGAGCCGTCAGATTTGCCAATTACGACATCGTCTACTAGATAGGTTGTTGAATCAACTTCAATCCATTGAAATTCGAGATCGGATAGAACGGTCAATGCCCAGTCAAAAGCGACCAGAGTTTGATAACTATCCCCCCGATTGGAGCGGATTCCTGCAATACTCATTTAGTCATCTGCTGTAGTTTTTCTACTCACATCCTAATCAATTTTTGGTGGCTAAGGCTTATCAGGAATTTGAGGAGGATGGCCGGATGAAGGATTCTCCCTATCGCGATCGCCTCATTGATGTGATGGAGGAACTCCACAAATTCACGCTGTTATTGCGGGACAAGGTGGAATACCTCACCGATCGCCACAGTGAACGCGCCAAAGCTTAACCTAACCCTAGTTCTCGCTTCAGGAGGTTAATTGATTTCTCGCCAATGTAGTTCTCACTACACACTAAATCCGGGTGGCGGATCAGGTCATCCCGGAGGTTGAGGATCGCCTGCTTCACCTGCTGATAACTGGCCTTATCACAGAGGATGGTTTGGGAACTGCGGATCAGGGCGTTGACCTTGTAGGTGTCGTTGACTTGGGCGGCTATAACCAGGAGATCATCGCCCCGGAGGCTGTGGGCGAGGGTTTCGGCAATGTTGAGGATGCCCGCACTCAGGCTCACGAGGCCCAACGTCGTGTTTTTGGGCAGATTTTTCATCAGGGCGAGTTCCTTCGTATAGTCGCAGATATCGACGGGGATGACGCGCACTGAGCGGGGGGCAGCGATCGCCTCCGCTTCTTTAATAAAATACCGACTCGTCACCACCGTCCCCGAATGGGTCAGGCTCAACACATTGGCCAATTCTTCCAGGGGGACTAACTGCACCGGAATCAGCAACGAGCCTTCCAACTCCTGCACCATCAATTCTCCCGCCCCCAAATCCCGCGCTGGAACCGTTACCAATACCCGCGCACTACAGCGTAACCGCCAATCAATTTCGGACAGGAATAATTCCCGCGCCTGGGAGAGGGTGCAACCTTGGGAGAGGAGATCGTCGAGGCTTTTTTGCACCAATTTGTAGGCTTCGGGGTATTGCTCCAAACTGGGCGATCGCAAATTTGTCCCCCCCTCATGGCCCTGGGGTCGCACATAAATCCCCGATCCCGCTTGGGATTCCACCAAGCCCGTTTCCTCCAACTGCCGATAAACCTTGCTGACGGTGTTGCGGTGGAGGCCGGTGATCTGGGCCAGTTGGCGAGTGCTGGGCAGACGGTGGCCCGGGGGATATTGGCGAGAGGCGATCGCAAACTGAATTTGATCAAACAACTGCCGAGAGGCGGGGATATCACTCTCGGTCTGAATGTGAAATTGCACCGGATTAGCCATAGGAAACCTTAAAATTCGCCAGCAAAGAGACAGAATTCTCTGATCTCCAGTGTAGGCTGTACAGAGAAATTCTGAAGACGAATTACGCCCAATGCCTGTTCCAACTCTCCACACCGCCACCGTCCAGGTTCCCAATGGGGATCTCCAGATTCAAGCCTATCTTGCTCACCCGGCTACCGGCGGCCCTTACCCGGCTGTCATCGTCATTCAAGAAATTTTCGGCGTAAATCCCCATATTCGTGAGATTAGCGATCGCATTGCCCAGGCCGGCTATGTGGCCATTGCCCCGGCCATTTATCAACGCCTTGCCCCCGGTTTTGAAGCGGGCTACACCGAAGCCGATGTCATTCAGGGGCGGGAATATAAAAATCAAACCACAGCGGCGGAACTCCTCTCCGATATCAGCAGCACGATTCGCTACCTCTACCAACTGCCCACCGTTGCCCCTACGGGCGTGGGAACTATTGGGTTTTGCTTTGGGGGTCATGTGGCCTATCTAGCGGCCACGCTCCCCGATGTCCTGGCCACCGCTTCCTTCTACGGCGCAGGCATTGCTACCCTCACCCCCGGCGGCGGCCCGGCCACCATAACCCGCACCCCAGAAATTCAGGGCCGAATTGTTTGCTTTTTTGGGGAGCAGGATCCGTTAATTCCCCTTGAGGAAGTGGAGCAGGTGGCCGCAGTCTTGGCAATCCATAACATTAACCACCAAATCCACCGCTACCCAGAGGCAGGCCATGGGTTTATGTGCGATCGCCGCGCCGATTACCGACCCGCAGCGGCCGAAGCAGCATGGCAAACCGTATTAGAGTTATTCCACGATCAGCTATCCCCCACGCCATCGGCTAATATTTAAGAGTCGATCCGGGGTGATTGGCCATGCTCCCCTTTTCCTATCGTTTTCCTTAATCGTTATGCCTTCTTCTTCCTCTCAACCGTCCTTCTCCATGGATGACTTTGCCCAAGCCCTCGAACAGGAGAGCTATCGCTTTGACTTTGAACGGGGCAAGGTGGTCAAAGGCACGATTATTGAATACACCACCGATGGTGCATTTGTGGAAATTGGCGGGAAAGCAGCCGGATTTATTCCCCTTGATGAAATCGCCCTCACTCGCGTGCCGGATATTGCCGCTGCTCTCCCCCAGGGAGAAGCCTTAGAATTTTTAATCATTCGGGATCAGGATGCTGATGGCCAGGTGATTCTCTCTCGGCGGCAGTTGGCGATCCAACAGGCTTGGGATGAATTGGTTGAGCTTCAGGAAACGGGGAAAACGGTGCAAATGCGCGTCACCGGCAGCAATCGCGGCGGGTTGATGGGCGAGGTGAACGGTTTGCGGGCCTTTATCCCGCGATCGCATCTGATGGAAGCCGAAAAACAAAGCCTCGGCAATGGCACGGCCGATGAATTGGTGGGCCAAACTCTTACCGTCACCTGTTTGGAGGTTTCCCCCGATCGCCGTAAATTGGTGCTCTCCCAACGGGAAGCGGCCCGGACAGCGGCGATGCGGACAGTAGAGCCAGGGGCCTTAGTGATGGGAACCGTGGTCAATATTCAACCCTATGGGGCCTTTGTGGACATTGGCGGCCTGACGGGGTTGCTTCATGTCAAACAGATTAGCCGCAACACGATCCAAGCCCCCAGCACCGTGCTCACCATCGGCCAGACGATTAAGGTCGTCGTCCTCGATATCGATGAACAAAAAAACCGGCTTTCCTTCGCCACCAAGAGCCTCGAAAGCTATCCCGGTGAAATTCTTGAAAAATTTGAGGCGGTGATGGCCAATGCTGAAGAGCGCCATGCTGCCACCCAACCCCCGGCAGCGCAACCCGCCCCTGAAGCCATCACCCCAGATTAACCATTGGGTTCGGCTGGCTCTGGGATGTGGAGCGTGATCTCCCGACAGTTATCAAATTGGGGCGATCGGGTTCCAAGCCTGCACAAAAAACTACAATTGCGCCCGGATTGTTTCGCATGGTAGAGGGCTTGGTCGGCGCGGTTAAACAGCGTGTCAATGTGGTCATCTTGGGGTTCGTAGGCCGCAACACCAAAACTGGCGGTGATCGGCCGTTCGATGGGATGAATGGGCAGGTTGGCGAGATCTTTGCGGAGGCGATCGCTCAAAATACTCCCTGCCCGATGGTCACTATCGGGCAACACCAGCACGAATTCCTCACCCCCATAGCGGCCAAAGCAGTCCATGGTGCGGATTTGGGACTGTACCATGGTGGTAACGGTTTTGAGGACGCGATCGCCCGCCAAATGGCCATAGTCATCATTGACCGCTTTGAAATGATCAATATCAAAAATAATCACCGCAAAAGGGTGGCCATAGCGTTGAGCCCGCTTAAACTGATGCTCGGCAAACTCAAAAAGCGATCGCCGGTTTAAAATCCCCGTCAGGGCATCGGTACGGGCCAGATGCTCCACCGCATGGAGGGAGGCCTGGAGGCGATCGCTAATATCCTTAAGGCGCAAATGCGTCCGCACCCGCGCCAACAGTTCCAAACGGTGAAAGGGCTTCGTAATATAATCCACAGCCCCCGTTTCAAAGGCCTGGACGCAGGACTCGCGATCCTGACGAGCCGTGAGGAAAATCACCGGAATTTGTTGGTGCTTGGGATTTGCCTGTAGCATTTCACACACCTCAATCCCATTGATGTCCGGCATCATCCAATCCAGCAAAATCAAGTCCGGCGTTACCGTCGCTAATCGCTCCAACGCCTGTTGGCCACTCATCGCAAAGGTTGTCTGATACCCCACGCCTTCAAGAATACTCCCCATAACCTTGAGGTTAGGAGTGGTGTCATCCACGACCATAATCAAAAAATGAGAGGGATCAAAGGGCTGGAAATTCATGGGCATGGGGGCGAAACAGGATGGCACCGGACAGGGCACAATCTCATTTATATGTTGTAGTTTAGGATAGGAATATCCCGTCTCACCTGGATTGATCCGGGTTTGATCGGCTTACTTGGAACAAAGGCACTGGAAGTCAGCGTCAGAATTCGTAGGATCCGGTGTCAGTTCCTAAATATCTAGACTATCCTTAAAAAGCAGGGAAGCAAAACTCATCCCCTGAGCGATCTCCACCTGTTGTTTTGCCCATGCGCACCCGCGAACAGTTCGATATTGAAGTTAATATCCGCCAGATTTGGTTGATTATCAGACGCCGCTGGCCCATTATCATCGTCAGTGGATTTCTGGGGGCAGTGGGTGGCGGCGTTCCTCCCATGTTTGATGCGCCCATCTATCAATCTGGTGGTACATTGCAACTAGTTCCCCAGCAATCTATTTCTTTTGTGGGGTTGAGTAACGACCGGGGATTACTCAACCCCACCAGCGCCTTGAGTAACCCCCTCGCCACCGAGACGCTGGTGATCAAATCCCGCCCGATCTTGGAAAAAGTCGCCAATCAGCTTCAGCTTCGAGATAGTGATGGCAACCCCTTGGGGGCCGGTTACATCGGCGACAACTTGGAAGTCGAGATGATCACCCAAACCGATGTCCTCCGTTTGGCCTTCCGCTCAGGGCGGGCTGCTGATGCTGCCCAAGTGGTCAATACCCTAATGCATGTCTACATTGAAAACAACGTCGAAACCAACCGTCAACAGGCCAAGGCCACCCGTTCTTTCATCGATGAGCAACTCCCCAAGGTGGAAGCGGAGTTACAGGGGGTAGAGTTTGCCCTGCGACGCTTTAAGGAAAACAATGAGGTGATCTCCCTGGATCGGGAAGCAGTGGTTGTTACCGAAAGTGTTGCAGCCCTCGAAGCCCAAATCCTGGCCCAGGAGCGGGAGTTGGCAACCGTTAATTTTCGTCTTGAGTTTGTGAATCGGGAGTTAGGCCTCACCCCGGAACAAGCCCTCAATGCCAACGCCCTGAGCCAATCGGCGGGGGTACAGGAGGTTTTTCGTGCTCTCCAACAGCTTGAACTGGAGTTGGAAAACCAGCGATCGCGCTTCACCGATGCGAATCCCGTCGTTCAGTCCCTCATTGATCGCAGAAATCGCCTTGAAACGATCCTCGCGGAACGGGTGAACCAAATTACTGCACAGAGCCTGGATGACTATGCCATCATCGAGGCGGGTCAACAGGAGCAGGCCCTGCGGGCAAGTATTGTCGATGACAACCTAGCCAGTTTGGGGCTACAACGCTCCCTCACAGCCCTCCGGGCCAAGCTCAACAGCTTTGAAAATCGAGCCGAACAAATCCCCCGCTTAGAGCAACAGCAGCGAGAACTGGAGCGGAAACATCAGGCAGCGCGGACAACCTATGAAACCCTCTTGGCTGGGTTACAGGAAGCCCGGGTTCGGGAAAACCAAGAGGTGGGGAATGTGCGGATTATTACCCCTGCTGAAGTGCCGGTCTTTCCAGCCAATGCGGCGAAGCTCATTTCCCTAGAATTGATCGCGGGGGGCATGCTCGGGGGCTTTTTAGGCTTTTCCATTGCGATTTTGCTGGAACTGCTCGATCGCTCCATCCGTACCGAATATGAGGCCCGGCGCTTCTTCCATCAATACCCTGTCATTGGCACCATTCCCGCCTGGTATCCCCAGGATTGGCCTGTTCTCGCTGAGGGGGAATACCGGGATGTGAACTATAACCTTCCCCTGGTGGAAACCTCTGCACAGCCGAGCAGTCCCCTCTATGCGGTGACGGTGGCCTATCGGCGGCTGCAAACGAATTTGAAGCTGATTAACCGCGAGCAAAAGGCCCGCATTTTAGCTGTCACCAGTTCAATTCCTGGAGAAGGGAAATCCGTGACTGCGGCCAACCTGGCGGTTTCTCTATCTCTACTGTCCAATCGTGTCCTGCTGTTGGAAGCGGATATGGCGGCTCCCCAGCAGCATGAAATTTGGCGACTGAATAGTGTGTGGGGCTTGGGCAATGTCTTGCAGGAGCAGATTATTTCTGAGCAGGCGATTCAGTCGATTACGCCCAATCTGGATATTATGAGCGCCGGAATTGTTGCGCCCCATCTGGTGGCGTTGCTGGATAGCGATCGCATGGAACTGCTGATTCGGCGGATGTCGGAAATTTATGATTATGTGATTGTCGATTCGCCGGCCCTGCTCGTAGCGCCGGAAATGCTGTCCTTGAGCAAACTCACGGATGGGGTGTTGTTGGTGTTGCGGCCGGGGGTCTTGAATAAGACCGATGCCGGGATGGCCCAGGAAACGCTCCGGCAAACGGATTTGAATATTTTGGGCTTAATCGTCAATGGTGTGAGAAGTATTCAAATCAAAATGCCCCAACCGGATCTGCCAGTTACCCCCGATGAGCCGGTGGCGGTGGATTTCCTGGGTGACATGTTCAATCCTGAGTCTACAACGCTGGCCCAGGGTGAGAACAGTACGGAAGGGCGATCGCCTTCTCCCCACCACCTGAATCAACCCTCTGAACTCCACCAAGCTGATACCGCTGCGGATGTCATTGAAACGGAAGACACCGAAGCGGTAGAAACCACTCTGGCCATGGAAACGATGGCGGAGTATGCTCACCTCTTCCAAGAAGACTATAGTGACACGGTGGTGACTCATGCCTATGGTGAGGAAGGGCAAGATACGATGGTTGAGCCTAGCAATGGCCATGGGGATCACGATACAGGGGGCAGGAATGGCCATGGCTACGCAGATCAGCCCATGGTCGTGACCGATCACGACGACGATCTAGATGATGGGGAAGATATTGATCCCGATGCCGATACGGATATTGAACCGAAACCCAAGCCCAAATTAGAACGAAGCTGGCTGTCTTCGGTGACACAAACTTGGCGGGATTAACGCAAACTCCCTTGAATTGACTATGGGCCAGCCGCCGCCCTGTGTTTCAATTGAAAGTGAACCCTCCGGCTCCTCAGGACATTTTCCCTATGCTGGCTCATCTTTTGGCGATCGCCGTTGCCCTTGGTAGTTTGATCTTCTACGTTGCGGCCTTTTTCTTCCCCGAAATTCACCGTCCCCGGGATTTGGTGTGGAGCGGGGTGGGGTTATTCTATGCCTTGGTGCTGTGGGTCTGTGCCAGCCGGCTCACGGGCGGCCTGTTATTGGGTCAAACCGCCAGCGTTGCCCTCTTGGGCTGGTTAGGGTGGCAAACCCTAACCCTGCGACGGCTCAAAACCCCAGTGTTAGATCAAACAGAGGTGGCGGACGAGACAGTGGCGCAGGTGAAACAGCGTTTTAAGTTGGGGGGACTGTTCCAGCGCAAATCTGATGGGCAATCGGAGCCAGTTGCTGAACCAGAGGCAACCCCAGCCCCACAGCCCGAGGTTGTAGGAGAAGCAGAAGCAGCATCTGAGGTAATGGCCCCATCTGAACCAGAACCCGATGGATTTGAAGATTTTGAGGCATCGTCCTCAGCAATAGAGGGGGATCAGCCTGAGCAGCGGGACGAATCTGAACCAGAACCCGATCTTCCCGATCTGGAAGTTGCCGATTCCCCAGAAAACACATCTTCAGAGCCTGAGGTTTTCCCTTTGCCGGTTTTAGAAACATCGTCAGAACCGATCGCCCCTCCCCTCCCGACGATTACGGAAGTGAGCACCGAAGACCTCCAAGGCATTCCCGACGAAGATCTCAGCAACATTCCAGAGCCGGATGTGGTTAAAGATCTCGAAGCCCTTGCCGATATTGCCGACACCGATATCGAGGGGGAGACGGTGATTAAAGGGGAAGTGGTCAAGGATACCGATCCCGATGCTTGGGACTGATCAACCCCCAGGGTCAACAGCGGCGGAGCCGCGAAGGACAAATACCAGCGTAGGGGCGAAAAATCTTTCGCCCCTACGCTGATTTCTTGTCTTAATGAAGCCCATCAGAGGATACCTGATTTAAAAGCCCGCGATGAGGATTGAACTCATGACCTCACCCTTACCAAGGGTGTGCTCTACCACTGAGCCACGCGGGCGAAATTGTGGTGGGCCGAGTTGGATTTGAACCAACGTAGGCGTAGCCAGCGGATTTACAGTCCGCCCCCATTAACCACTCGGGCATCGACCCCTTTAATTTCCACAGTTATTCACTGTAGCAGCAGCGTCTTAAAAAAGCAAGGTTATCGCTAGAAGAAAATTTTGCCTGGGGATGGGGATGATTTACCACATCGTGATCTGCAATACAATTCCGAGGTTAAAAGTTCGTCACAATGGCCAATGGCATAGTGTTGAATAAGGGCAAATAGCCCCACGACCAGGGAGCGGGGTCTCAATGAAACCGAAAATCATAGTCTATGGGTTAGGGCGAACCGGCTACAAAATTTTTCACCTCCTTCGTCAACAGGGTGCTGAAGTGATGGGGGTGAGCGATCGCCCCGTTACTGGTGAAAATGGTGATGATATTATCCTGGGGGATCTGCGCAGCAATAGCACCTTGGTTGCGGCTGGCATTCGCTTTGCCCATACTTTGGTGTTGGCCAACGATGATGATGCCCTTAACCTGGAAGTGGTGACGCGGGCGCGGGTGATTAACCCCAAAATTCAGATCATCAACCGCATTTTTAATCACACGTTGGGGGAACGCCTCGATCAAACCCTCAGCAATCATGTCAGCATGAGTGTGGCCAAGCTGGCGGCCCCGATCTTTACCTTTGCTGCCTTGGGGAATAAAGCCATTGGCCAGTTGCAACTTTATGATCAAACCTGGCCGATCCATGAGGAAATCATTAATCGGGATCACCCTTGGTTGGGTCGTCGCCTCAGTGAATTTTGGGAAAGCCCAAGCCGGATGCTAATCTATTACCTCTCTGCCAGTGAGGACTGCGATTTAGTGACCGCAGTTATGGAAGATAAAACGCTCCAACCGGGCGATCGCCTCATTATCGGCACCCAACCCACGATCCGCGCTGCCCGCCGCTCCCGTCTGCGGCAGTTGTTCAAAGCGATTCTGAGCCTGCGCAAATTTCAACATTATGGCCGCTCCGTGGCGATCGTCACCCTCGCCCTCCTGGCCACGATCATGCTCGCCACGCTCACCTACATCAGCACCAATTTCAACACCTCCCCCGTCGATGCCCTCTATTTTTCCGTGGGCATGATCACCGGAGCCGGGGGCCAAGAAGCGGTAGCGGAGCAATCTTCTGATCTGATCAAATTCTTCACCGCTGTGATGATGCTGGTGGGGGCCGGCGTGATTGGCATTTGCTACGCCTTAATTAACGACTTCATTTTAGGGAGTCGTTTACGGCAATTTTGGGCCGCGACCCAAGTGCCCCAATGTCGTCATTACATTGTCTGTGGTTTGGGGGGCGTGGGGTTTCGCATTGTTCAGCAGTTAATCACTCAAGGCCATGAGGTGGTGGTGATTGAACATGACCCCAATAATCGGTTTCTCCATTCCGCCCGCTCGATGGGAATCCCTGTGATTATCGAAGATGGCAGCCTATCAACAACGTTGAAGGCCGCCAACGTCAAGACTGCCGCCGCCCTTGTCGCTGCCACCAGTAGCGATATGGTTAATGTGGAAATTGCCCTCTGTGGCAAGGGGATGGTTCCCCAGTTGCCGGTGATTGTCCGCAATCATGATCCCCAGTTTTCCCTTTCTGTACAACAGGTTTTTGAGTTTGATACGGTGCTCTGTCCTAATGAATTAGCCGCGCCTTCCTTTGCGGCGGCGGCCCTGGGGGGGCGGATTTTAGGCAATGGCATGACCGATGATTTGCTCTGGGTGGCGTTGGCGACGATGATCACGCCCCATCATCCCTTCTGTGGTAAGTCTGTGCGGGATGCGGCCCAGGGTTCGGATTTTGTGCCTCTCTATTTAGAAACCCAGGGCCGCCAAGTCCATGGCTGGACGTTGTTGGAAAGCTGTTTACAAGCCAATGATGTGCTCTATCTGACGATGCCCGCCACCCGCCTCGAACAACTCTGGCGGGCGCACCCCCCGGAGGTGTTGCTCTATTAGGCCCATTTGATCCCTAAAGCACCATAATCTGCACCGGCTCCCCCGCCGCAATTGCGGTTACCCCCACCGGTAAAACAGCGAGGCCATTCGTGCGGGCGACATTGATCAGGTTGCCGGAATTGTGACCCCCTGAGGCGGGGTGAAATTCGGGCTGGCCTTGGGGCCAATGGAGTTGCCCCCAGAGATAGGTTTCCCGCTTGCCGTCGGCTTTGAGGGTTTGGGGCGATCGCCCCTCCACCCATTGCGGCCCCCAAGGGGCGGCCAATCCCGCCCGTTTCCGCAAAGCCGGGGCCACAAAGCGCCAAAATGTCACCAGGGCAGAAACGGGGTTGCCGGGGATGCCAAAGTAGAGGCATTGGGGAAAATTCGCTACGGTCAAGGGTTTACCGGGTTTAATCGCCACACTGCGGATCTGGATATCCCCCCCCAATTCCTCTAACAAGCCCTCTACATAGTCGTAATCCCCCACGGATACGCCGCCCGTGGAGAGGACGAGATCGGCCTGGGTAATTGCCGCCTCCATTTTGGCCCGAATGGCATCGGGTTGATCCGGCACAATCCCCAAAGGAATCGCAATCGCGCCCATTTGGGTGACTGCGGCAGTTAAGGCCCATTGATTGGAATCGATAATCTGACCCGGTTGCAAGGTGGCATCGGGGGGAATTAACTCGTTGCCAGTGGAGAAAATCGCTACCTTGGGCTGAGGATAGACGGGAAGGGAGAGGGCCTGAACCGTGGCGAGGACGGCCATTTCCGCCGGGCCGATGATGGTTCCGGCGGGCAAAATCACATCCCCTTGGCGGCAGTAGCTCCCCTGTTGGCGGATGAAACTTTGGGGTTGGGGGGGATTGAGGAGGGTGACGCGATCGCCTTCCCGGTGGGTTTCTTCTTGGATGGCGATCGCATCTGCCCCAGGGGGAACCATCGCC
>JAABSU010000072.1 GCA_011390265.1 Spirulina sp. | reverse complement strand
GGGGTAGAGCGACTACCGCAAGGGGAAAATCGGGATTGGATTCCTTGACATCAATGATCATAAAGGCGAGGGAATCTAAGGTCTGTTCTGGGGTTTGCACCTCAAAAGATACGCCATGGGCTGCAAAGAACGGACGACCATTGGCAACGGTCACATCAAACTTGTGTTTTTTGTGGCTACCCGGTAGGGGAAAGTTATTTCTAAACAGTTCTTTGGCTTTGTCTGGATCATACATTCGCTTCAGGGCGGTTCTGATCTGGGTCTTAGCGACTTGGGCCGCAGCTTGGCGATCGCGCAATTTCTTGGGTTTAGGCGTTGGTTCGACTAGATAGCTTTTGACAATATCGGCCAAGAGGGTGTCCAGATCAGCTAAAGATCCCCGTGGTTCCGTAAATTGGATGCTGTTCATCCACCCTTGTGAAAGCTGAGTCAGTCTTTCAAGCTTCGATAGACCGTTGGGGCGATCGCCAGGGAATAACAACCCCTCTTGAGAGACTTGATCCATCTGACGGGCAAAGTCTCGCAAAAAAGAAACATCAGCCACGGGCGCAAAGCTAGAGACTCGCTCCCAGCGAGAAAGAAAGTGAACCTGTACTCGGCTGTCATCGAAGGCGATCGCGCCGATGTTGATGCGCTCGTCAGCAATAGGATCAGGCACATATTGAATAATGCTGTAACGACTGACCATAGCTCTAACCTCCTTCTCCAGCAATGGGTTGCCTGTCCCCCAAGTCGCCGCTCAATAACTCCCCTTGACGCTGGCTCAGATATTCTACTAGGGCAACTCGCTCCTTCATTGTAATACCCCATTGATCGGGCGGACTAGCAACCACCTGAACAAGGTTCTCATGGGTGATTCGTGCCAATGACTGTCTTCCCTGACTCATTTGATCAGGCGTGAAGTGACATTCCACGAAATAGGGATCTAGCCTTGCGGGAGACGCACTGGCCAGGTCTGCGATTGTCCAATCTGGGCCTTTGGGGAAAAAGTGGCCATGATCAACGGAATGGATGAGCCGGGGCGGAGAGGCGTTGAATAAAAATTGGTGGTCGTTCGCCTCAACCCAGCCGTAGAGAATTGCCAGCAGCATTAACCGAAGACGGTTCTCCTCTTCACTGGTGGCGATGAGTGTATAGCTATCAAAGCACTGTTCAATCCAACCGGTTCCATGGGCAGTGCCGGGGGCAATGTCAGCCATTTTGGGTTCAATTGCCACTAAATCTGTGATCTCGATGATTTTGGCACGGCCCACAGGTGCGCCCAGGCATTCTCCTAAGCGGGCTACAATTTGGTCATTGACAATTTGACGACCGGCTTGTTGGCCTTTAACCATATAGTTTTGACTATCTTCGCACTGGAGAAGAATGGGTTGGGCTTTAGTTCTCCAGGCGCGTTGAAATGTGATTGCCTTGAGAGGCTGAATGGGTTGAATAGCATATTGTTCTAGCCAATTTTGCCATATTTTTTGTGCTGCTTTTTCACTGTACTGACCAAAATTCATGGGATACAAGCCCCGCCCTTCCAGGGCAGATTTTGAACATAGACTCGTGCCATGACAGAGCCATGGTATGGGCTTTAGGTGGCTCTGCCACCTAAAGCAAGGGGGGTTGTTGGGATTATTGGCATTGGTGGACGAATTTGGCGAGGCGATCGCAACCCTTTTTAATCGACTCTAGACCTGTGGCGTAGGAAATGCGGATGCAGCCAGGGGTTCCGAAGGCATCCCCTGGTACAGCGGCTACATAATGCTCATCTAACAGCCGCTCGCAAAATTCCAGGGCGGGCATCCCCAGGGATTTGATGTCAATGTAGACATAAAATGCGCCGTCGGGTTTGGGGCAACTCAGGCCGGGGATGGCGGCGATCGCCTCCAGCACATATTGCCGCCGCTCCGTAAAGGCCGCCAACATCACCCCTAAAGGTTCTTGGGTTCCCGTCAGGGCGGCGATCGCCCCATATTGGGCAAAGGTGCAGACGTTGGATGTGCTGTGGCCCTGCAATTTATTCATCCCCTGGATCAAGGGCAACGGCCCCGCCGCATAACCAATCCGCCAGCCCGTCATCGCGTAAGCCTTCGCAAACCCACTACTAATAATCGTCCGCTCAAAGGCCGCCGGACTCACTGCCCCAATACTCAAATGCTCTGCGCCGTCGTAGCGGATTTTTTCATAAATTTCATCAGAAACCACGAAAATATCCGCCTCCACAACGACCTCAGCGAGGGCGCGAATTTCTGCCGGGGGATAAACGGAGCCGGTGGGGTTTGAGGGGGAATTGAGCACAAAGAGTTTCGTTTGGGGCGTAACCGCTTTGCGTAACTGCTCCGGCGTAATCCGGTAGCCCGTTGCCGCCGTGGTTTCCACTAAAACCGGCGTACCCCCTGCCAGCTTCACCATTTCCGGATAGCTCACCCAGTAGGGAACGGGAATAATCACCTCATCCCCTGGTGCAATCAGCGTCATCATCAGATTGAAAAGGGAGAACTTGCCGCCGTTGGTGACGATGATATTGGCGGCATTGTAGGGGAGTTGGTTATCGGTTTGGAGTTTTTGGGCGATCGCCTCCCGCAGTTGGGGTTCCCCCGCCGCCGGGCCATAGCGGGTTTTGCCTTGATCGAGAGCCGTCTTGGCAGCTTCCTTAATGTGATCCGGCGTGTCAAAATCCGGCTCCCCCGCACTAAAGCTACAAACATCGATCCCTTCGGCGGCCATAGCCTTGGATTTAGCGGCGATCGCCAGGGTCATAGATGTGGGAACTTGGTTGATACGTGGGGCTAATTTCACGATGGCTCGGCCTCTCAAAACAGCAGGGATAGGTAATCATGACTTTCCAGTGTAGGAGGAAATTTAGATTGGGGGATGCTGCCTTTAATACTTTTTTATGACTTGGCCCGATTCGTTACAGTGGAAAGTGTTTTGTTCTTCACTTAACGCCAAAACCATGCGCAAATTTCTATTTGCGGCCATTGCGCTCACCGTGGCCGTCTTCGTCTGGTTGGGGAATCACGGCCCTGCTGTGTCTGCCCCCAGCCTGTATCAACTCCACGAACACGATCGCCCGGTGGCGACAGCGATCGCCCGCATCGAACCCCGCCAAGCCGTCCTAGGGGGAACCGTCACCTATGGCGAAACCGCCGACAACGAACCGATCCAAGGCTATCTCGCCCGCCCGGCGGATCAGGTTCACCCCGGGCCAGCGATTATCGTCATCCATGAATGGTGGGGACTCAATGACAATATTGAGGTGATGACTCGCCGCCTCGCCGGAGAAGGCTACACCGCCCTAGCCGTGGATCTCCATGTAGGGGAAGTGGCGGAAACCCCAGAACAGGCGCGGGCATTGATTGGCAAGGTACAAGCCGATCTCGACGGAGCCAATGCCAACATCCGCCAAGCCTACGATTATCTTCAAACCGTCCAACAGGCCCCGAAAATTGCCAGCTTGGGCTGGTGCTTTGGGGGTACTTGGTCGCTGAATACGGCGTTGCTGTTCCCCGAGGATCTCGACGCAGCGGTGATCTACTACGGCGGCGGCATTACCACCGACCGAGCGACCCTGCGGACGCTGCAAATGCCGATCATCGGTTTCTTTGGCGCAGAGGATACCAATCCTGCCCCGACCACGGTACGGGAGTTTGAGCGGGTGCTAAAATCCCTCGGCAAATCCGTGGAAATTCACCTCTATGAAGGGGCAGGCCATGCCTTCTCCAATCCTTCCGGGACGAATTATGTGGAAGCAGCGGCGGCGGATGCTTGGGAAAAGGCGATCGCCTTCCTCGCCACCCACCTCCAGGCCACCCACATCCATTAAAACCAAGGGGGGCGATCGCCTTCAGCCCCCCTTCATCTTCCCCGGTTTTAATACCTCCTACACTGAAAACAGCAAGATCAGGAAGGCAAGATGGCGGTAGATTACGATTTGGTGATTATTGGTGGCGGTTCTGGGGGGTTAGTGGTGGCCAGTGCTGCCGTGCAACTCAAGGCCAAGGTTGCTTTGGTGGAAAATGCCAAACTGGGGGGGGATTGTCTTTGGTATGGCTGTGTCCCCAGTAAATCCCTGATCCATGCGGCGCGGGTTGCCCATCAAGTGCGCCAGGGTTCCCGGTTTGGGATTTATACCGAACCGCCCCGGATTGAATTCCGCGAGGCCATGGGCCATGTGCAACAGGTGATCCAAACCATTGAACCCCATGATTCCCCGGAACGGTTTCGGGGTTTGGGGGTTGAGGTGATTTTTGGGGATGGTGCGTTTCAAGACCGCCAGACGTTTGTGGTCAATGGCCGGAAATTAACGGCCCGGGCCTTTGTGATTGCCACCGGCTCCCGTCCCGCCATTCCCGCCATTCCCGGCCTGGAAGCGGCGGGATATCTCACCAATGAGCAGGTATTTAGTCTTGAAGATTGTCCCCCTTCCCTAGCGGTGATCGGTGGGGGGCCGATTGGTTGCGAATTGGGGCAGGCTTTGCACCGGCTGGGGGCAGAAGTAATGATTTTGGCCAGTGGCGATCGCCTCCTCCCCAAAGAAGACCCCGCCGCCGCCGCCGTGGTGGAAGCCCAATTACGCGAGGATGGGATTCGGATTCTCCACAACGCTAGAGCCACTAAGGTTAGCCTTGTGGGAGGGAAAAAGCAGATCCAGGCGGGGGATGAAACGATTACCGTTGATCAAATTCTCGTCTCCACGGGTCGTCGCCCCAATGTGGAGGGGTTGAACCTGGAGGCCGCTGGCGTGGCCTATAGCCCCCAAGGACTACAGGTGGATTCCGCCCTCCGCACCACCAACCCCCGGATCTATGGCTGTGGTGATGTGATTGGCGGCTATCAGTTTACCCATGTGGCGAGCTATGAAGCGGTGTATGTCCTCACCAATGCCCTGTTTTCCCCCGTGAAAAAATTCTTTCCCAGCCGCATTGATTATCGGGTGATTCCCTGGGCGACGTTTACCGATCCGGAATTGGCGCGGGTGGGATTGACGGAGCAGCAGGCCCGCGATCGCTATGGCGACAACATCGCTATCCTCGAGCAACCCTTCGCGGGGGTAGATCGCGCCCAAGCGGAAGGGGCAACGGCGGGGTTTGCGAAAATCATCACCCGCAAGAATGGGGAAATTTTGGGGGCGCATCTGGTGGGAACCCATGCCGGGGAATTAATCCATGAAATTGTTTTAGCCATGGCCAATAAACTGCCCGTGGGTAAGCTCACCGGGATTCACATTTATCCCACCCTCTCAGAGGTGAACAGCAAAGCCGCCCTCCTGTTGAAAAAACAAACCTATGCCCAACAGCAGGGATTACAAGCCTTTCTTGCCCAGTTTTTTACATTCCTCCGCCGCTTTTAACGGGGGATTGCTTGCCAATAGGGAAGCTGATGGGGTAAAACGTGGCCTGTGTACCTCCTCAAGTGATCCGCATTAACCATGGTGTTTAACGTTTATGGCCGGAGTTTGACCAGCGGGGTGATGGGGGCGGCACTCATCGCCGCCTGCCTCATCGTTGGGGTAGCCTCCCCCTTGCTGCCGATGATCCCCAACCCCACAGCCCAGGCTCAGGGGCAAACGGTATTGAAAAAGGGCGATCGCGGCGAGGCGGTGCAACGGCTCCAGATCCAACTCCGGGAAGTGGGGGTATTTAATGGCCCAATCAGCGGCTTTTATGGTGACCAAACGGAAACCGCCGTCCGACAATTTCAACGGTCACGGGGACTAAATCCCGATGGCGTGGCGGGGCAACAAACTTTAAATATATTGGCGGCGGTGATTGCCGCCCGCAACCGTCAACCCCAATTCCAAACCTTTGGGGAGGGTTCCCAAGGCGACCGCGTCGGGCAATTACAATTGCGCCTCCAACTTTTGGGCTATCTCACCAATGCCCCCACCCGCAATTTTGACCAAGCCACGAAGGCGGCATTAACTCAGTTTCAGCGCGATCGCGGCATCAATGCCGATGGCGTGGTGGGGCAACAAACCTGGACGGCGGTTCACAGTGCCATTTCCACAACCCAAATTCGCAATATGCAAGAAAGGCTGCGGGTAGCGGGGTTTTACCGTGGCTCCATTAACGGCCAGTTAAATGCAGCAACCCAACAGGCGATCGAATCAGCACGGCGGATCTATGGCGTGAGTGCGGCGGCGGTGCTCCGGGGCAGTTATTAACGATGCCCTCCTTCTCACGACTGCGCCGACGGGGCTTGCGGTTTTTTGCCCTCCTATGGCTGACGGTGTTGGTCGTGGTGGGGGGGGCAATCCGCGATGGCACAAGGATCGCGGCCTCTGCCCAAATTACCGGCTTGGATTTTTCCATTGAAGAAGTGAGCGGTAGCCCCAATATCCCGACGGTGAAATTGGGTACGCTGGAAATTGCCCCCGTGTTTCTCGATGGTTATCCTGTCCTGACGGTGGCGACGGAAACCCTCGGCCCCAATGCCCAGCGCACGGGGGAGGCAGCGTTGCGTTCTGACCAAATTAGCCGCCGGTTACAGCAGGTGTTGGCCAGTATGAGCAGTTATGGCCGGGAGGAGTTGGCGGATTTGAGCGATCGCCAAGCCAAAGCGGACATGTTAGCGGCCCAATTGGTTTTGGCATCGGAACCGGTCAATGATGTCACAACGGTGATTAAAGCGACATTTCCCGAAAACACCACGCCCCAGGTGATTTTCACGATCACCGAAGCCGATGCCCTCTATTCCCGTCAATCCCTCTCAGAACTCTCCCAATGGCTCACCACCCGTATCCATAGCATTTTGTTGGAAGCTTGGCAGCGACGGCAACCGGCGGTGATCCTGCGGGCGGCGCTGTGGGCTATCCTTTTCCTGATATTGACGATCTTCACCAGTGCCGGCCTAGTCCTCTGGCAAAAGCGACTGCGGGCCGAACGGAAAACCCTCCGCCAGCCTCCCCCGGATTATCGCCCCTCCCAACATCCCCAAGTCGCCGAAGACACGGCATTCCCCAGCCCCATCGAACTGTTTAAGCTTCAGGTCAATAAGTTCACCTCCCAGCGGGACTACAACATCAATGCTTCTTTACGGCAAACGGTTTTTTGGGCGCAAATTCTGCTTTGGGTGTTGAGTGTGGGGCTATTGAGCCGCTCGTTCTATTTCACCCGCCCCTTTGCCAATTGGCTGTTGGGGGTATGGCCGGGGGAATGGCTCCGCAGTTTTGGCCAATATGGGGTACTGGGAACGCCGTTACTGTTGTTGCTGCTGTTTTTAGGGGTGAATCTGTTGGATCGCTCGGCGGCGTTGATGATTGATCAGGTGGCGCGGCAATGGTTGGAGGCCCAAACGGAGGCGATCGCCTCCTCCCAACGGTTTTCATTGCGGGTTCCCACCCTCATTTCCGCCGCTAAGGGGGTGAGCGCGGTGGTGTGTTATGCCCTGTTTATCCTCATTGCCCTCAACCAATTTCGGGCGATCAGCACCCCCCTAACGGCGTTTTTAGGGATTATTACCTTTGCCATTTCCCTCGGAGCGCAGAATTTTATCAAGGATGTGATTAACGGCACGTTGATTCTCCTTGAAGATCAGTATGCGGTGGGGGATGTGATTGCGATTAATGATCAGGTCAATGGTTTGGTGGAGTATGTCAATCTGCGCATTACCCAACTACGGAATTTAGATGGGGAACTGATCACCATTCCCAATGGCACAATCACGTTGGTGCGGAATATGACCAGTAGTTGGTCTCAGTCTAAGCTGGTGGTGACGATTAGCCCAGACACTGATCTTGAACAGGCGATGGCGGTGATGGAAAAAGTTGCCGAAGACCTCTATGCAGACCCCCATTGGTGTGATCAGGTCTTGGATCAGCCCAAAATGTTGGGGGTTGAACAATGCGATGCCAACGGTTGCCAGTTGATTCTGCTGCTCAAAACCCAACCGATGCGTCAGTGGGATGTGGCGCGGGAATACCGCCGCCGCCTCAAACGGGCCTTTGAACAAGAGGCGATCGCCATCGGTATCCCCCGCCAACGCCTCTTTATCGATTACCGGATGCAGGAGGGCGATCGCTCCCCAGAAGCAACCAACATCTCCCCCCAAAACACCAAAACCCCCCTTTGTTAAGGGGGGCAGGGGGGGGAGAAATCTGGTTAAACCTTCGCCGCTACTTTCTCCGCTTCACGGGTCAACCGCTCATAGGAATCTCGCATTTTCAGACCCACCAACACTTGGAACAGCCCCGTACCATTTTCAGAACCGGGATAGTCCTTATGCTTGAGCACCAACTCCGTCATCTCACCGTAGTAGCGGGTGGAAGTGTTGCTCAGGTGACTTTCGATGTAGATCATCTCTTCGAGATTATCAAACTGCCCATCCACTTCAAGAATCGAAACCTCATGACCCATATAAGCATCGGGGCCATAGTAGAGCTTGATGCCGGGGTAGTTACAGGTCAGTTTCCGACCACAGGGCCGCCAATCAATGGTAGATCCTTCATCGAACAGATAAACCGGCTCGAAGTTTTCCACCCCTTCTTTTTGGATCAGGCGCACCCGCAGGTACTTCCCTTCTTTATCCTCGATCAATTGGGTGGGCAACACTTGGATCACCACATCCGCAAATTCTTTTTGGGGTTCGATATAGGCGGAGAAGTCTGGTTTCCGAGCGTTGATGGAAGCCAAAACGTCCTCGTAGGTGTGGCCCCGTTCCGCCATATCCCGTTGGATCTTCCAACGAATTTTCACTTCGTCGCCGATATCGAGATAAACGCTGAAATCGATCAGTTCCCGCACCCGCTCGTCATAGAGGGGATGGAGGCCTTCAATGACGATCACCTTATTGGGGTTAACCCGTTCGGGGGGGTCAAGTTCCCCGGTTTCGTGATTGTAGATCGGCTTGTCGATGGGATTCCCTGCCTTTAACGCTTTAATCTGCTCATACATCAGATCAAAGTTATTGGCTTTGGGGTCGAGCGCGGTGACACCGGCCGCTTTTCTGCCTTTGCGATCAAGACTGTGATAGTCATCTAGACAAATCACCGTCATGAACTCTTCACCAAATAAGTCCGTGAGGCGGCGGAGAAATGTAGATTTTCCGCACCCTGAGTCACCAGCAACTCCAATAAGAACAACACGGTCTGACTGCGCGATCATACCTTTCCTCTTTACAAAACAGATTTCTAAAAAGTCCTTTAGGCAAGCCTAAAACTGACTATACGGAATTGGGTGGGTTCCGTGGGTTGGCACGTATCACCTTGCAAGAAGCCCTTCCCCGAATTGCGACAGCGAAACGCGATCACCGGGGAAAACAGCAATTGTGCCAAGTATAAGTATTCAATACCAGCAATGTACGCCCGATTGTATCAGAATGGGGAAATCCCTACAAGACAGCGACGGCCCGAACCACTGGCTGCCCAGTCTCTATGCTAAGGCCGGCGGGGCATTTTTGCGAAAGAAAACTTAAAAAAAGATGTTTCTGCTACAGTTCGCCCTGGGAGCTTTTACCTACACTGGGGGGCGATCGCCCAGAAGACTCCGGCCTTGTACCCTTCCGCTGTCGATCCCCAAAAATTCAAGCTTCTCGCTTCAGCCCCATTCGTAGCGTCCCGCACAATGATAGGCTGAATGATGGTGCAAAAGCTCCTTTTTAAGGTCACACCTCAGGGGAGTGGGGATTTTCTCCCCGCACTGTGGTGAAGACGACGGTGCGTTTTTGCAGCAGTAAACATGCAATTTTGAAGTTTTTGGAGATAGGCGGCGTATGTACGGACAAAGTTCTGCTTTGGCTCAGAATACTGAGTCTGGGAGTCGGATGTTTATTTATGAGGTTGTCGGTTTGCGCCAGAGCAATCAGACGGATAGGCTGAACTACTCCCTCCGTCGTAGCGGTAGCGTCTTCATCACGGTGGCCTATGACCGCATGAATGAAGAAATGCAGCGAATTTTGCGACTGGGAGGCAAAATTGTCAGTATTCAACCGGTCAACGGCGAAACCCCTGCTCCGGTTGTTTTGGCCAGTCCGGCGGCCTCAGCCCCTGCCCCTGAAGCTGCGAGTGATGCCATGATTGTTCATCCCAAATCCACGGATACCAAGATTCCTGTTAATCTTTACAAGCCCAAAGAACCCTTCATTGGCAAATGTGTAGAAAATTATGAGTTAGTGCGTGAGGGGGGTAGTGGAACCGTGCGCCACGTCACCTTCGATTTATCCGGGGGCGATCTTCACTATCTCGAGGGCCAAAGTATTGGCATCATCCCCCCTGGTGAGGATGACAATGGCAAGCCCCATAAATTGCGGCTCTATTCCATTGCTTCGACCCGCCATGGCGATCGCGAAGATAACAAAACCGTTTCCCTCTGTGTTCGCCAACTGGAATACCAACACCCCGAAACCGGCGAAACCGTCTATGGGGTCTGCTCCACCCATCTCTGTAACTTACCCGTCGGGTCAGATGTGGCCATTACCGGCCCCGTGGGTAAGGAAATGCTCTTGCCCGATGAGGAGGATGCCACGGTGGTGATGTTGGCAACGGGAACCGGGATTGCCCCCTTCCGGGCGTTCCTGTGGCGGATGTTTAAGGAAAAACACGAAGACTATCAATTTAAAGGGTTAGCCTGGTTAATTTTTGGGATTCCCTACAGTGCCAACATCCTCTATCAAGAGGAGTTGGAAAAATTGGCGATGGAATTCCCCGATAACTTCCGCCTCACCTACGCCATTAGCCGGGAGCAACAAACCGCCGATGGGAGCAAGATGTACGTTCAAAGCCGGGTGACTGAATATGCCGATGAATTGTTTGAAATGATTCAAAAGCCGAACACCCATGTATACATGTGTGGCTTGAAAGGAATGGAACCCCCCATTTCTGAAACCTTCACCGAGGAAGCGGAAAAACGCGGTATGCACTGGGATGATCTTCGCAAACAAATGAAGAAGGAACACCGCTGGCACGTTGAAGTGTACTAAGGGAAGAATCCCCCCTGCCCCCCTTAACAAGGGGGGTTCCGAATTCTGCCATGGCATGGGCTTTATACTCGTGCCATGGCTCTGCCATGGCATGGGCTTTAGGTGGCTCTGCCACCTGTAGAGGGAGGCAGAGCCTCCAGGATTCTTTGACCGGATTCTGTATTAGCCTTCACTTGTGGGCTGGGGGGATTTTGATTTAAGAATTTGCATTAAGGGAGAAAGATCAATGGTGCCGTAGTAAATGCTGCTGGCCAATTGGTAGTTTTCCAGAACCTTGATCAGCCAATTGCTGTCTTTTTGGGGGATGTCCTGATAATGAAGAAAAAGATAGCTGAGGCGTTTTTCTAATTCTGGCAACAGGGGAGGGCAAAGGAGGGTGAGCTTGATCAGCATACCAATGGTGATGCTAGCGCCAAGGTTGGCAACGGCTTCAATAAAGAGGTAATGCTCCGGTTGGGCATCACTTTCAATCATTAACAGGCCGAGAAGTTTAGTGGCAGTGCGGAGGCTGAGGGCTTCATCGGGGCGGCGGTGGTTGTAGTGGGGCAAAATCCCTTGAAGATGAACTTTGAGTTGCATGCTGAGGGGATAGGTGCTGTTGGTGGGGAGGGAGGTGATCAGGTATTGATGGAGTTGGGCTTTAAAATCGGCGTAGGAGGAGAAGCGGCGGAAGTCGGTGCGGAGCCGTTGGGCCAGTTCTTGGCGGGTTTCGCGGCCGGGGCGTTTATCCCAAAAATGGCGCAGGGCGGCGGCTAGTTCACGATCGCCTAACAATGTTGGGTTTTTTTCCCGCCGAATAATCCGCCCCGCCCCCTGACTCAGTTGCCTGGCTCTGGCTAACTGGGCTAAACGGGCTTGGTAGGTGACAAAGCGATTGAGGCGCAATTCATAATGGTCTTCCCCCCGTCGAGAGAGGGATTGAATGATCCGTTGGTGTTCGTAGTCACTGTCACGGGTGAGGAGCAGATTCTTATAGAGAAAGGGATAGCGATAAATTAAGTCCCCTAGGGGGTGATCTGGATGGGGATGGACGGGGTTAGCGATTTTTCCGAAACGACCGAGAATTTTGTATTCCTCGCTGGTGAGGAATTCGTGCATTAATTCCCGGAGGCGACGGACAACCCGAGCTTGTTTAAAGCCGGCTCCGGGGAGATGGTCAAAACTGGCGAGGAGTGGGGCAATGTAGGGGTGGGTTTCTGGCTGTTGCTGCCAGGGATGGATGATCAGGAGGCAACAATGGAGCAGGATTTGGGGAAATTGGCTGGGGGCATCTTTGGCGAGTACCACCTTTTCGAGGATGGCTTGGAGGCGCATATCCTGAATGTTGTGGGTATCGATGAAGAGATGTTGAAAGTGGTTGAGGACGATCGCCGGTTTTTCCGTTGCCACCCATTGCCGAAAATAGCCATAGAGATCAGCGGCGGGATCGCCAATGGCTTCTACCGGCGGGGGTGACTGGGGTAAAACGCGGGAGGACGGGGGCGTGGTTTCCACCGGACTGACATCTTTGACCGGGAGATTTAACAGGTTGGTGAGTTGTTGGGTTTTGAAGAGGGTGCGGATCCGTTGATAGCTGGAGCTACCGCATTGGAAGATAAAGGTGGGGCGATCGCCCCCCTCCATCTCAAACCCCTTCAACTTCAAACCGGGGTCATTGGCGAGATGCTGAATGGCTTGCACCAACTGCTGTTGCTGCCCGCTGCTTAATTCCAGCCCTTGCAGCAAGAGCAATTTCCATTGCATGATCGTGCTTTTCATGAACCCTGTGAATTCCCTGACCACTGATAGGTAGATGCACGCCATCCTAGCAATTTCACGGAGCGATCGCGCGGTTTCAGCACCCGGGCAACAAAAGTTCTAGACTTGTATTTGATTCTTTCCATCCCCCTGCCCCATGGCCTCAGAGTTTCCCCTTACCTGTAAAGTCCCCGAAGCTTGGCTGATTGCCCTCGATGACTATGCCCAGGCCCATGGCTTAACCCGTAACGACACGTTAAAAATGGCGATCGCCCAATTCCTCAACATGGAAGACCCCTACAACTGCCTCCAGCACCTCGAAGACCTCGATCAAACCGTTGCGAAACTGAGCAAACAAATTCAAACCCTCCACAAACGCCTCAAAATCCTCGAAGCCCAACCCGAACCCATCACCCCAGAAATTCTCACCCCCTATCCCCTACCCCGCCTCAGCTTTGCCCCGCCCCCCATCGCCACCCTCGAAGGGGAAGTGATCCCCCCCGACTCCCCTTCGGCTCGGCTCAAGGAGCCAAAACGCCGGTTTGGGGCGATCCGCCTCGATGAACTCTGCCGGATCACCGCCCTCAACCTCAATGAAATTCAGGAGAAGGCCATGACGGTTGGGCTTTCCATTTATGAGGCGATCGAAATTGAAACCGGCTGGCAATACGACCCCCAAACCGCCACTTTTGCACCGCCTCTATAACAGCCCTAACCCCGTTCCCTTTCGACTTGCGCAATAGTTCTAAATATTTCAGTTACATATCGTTAAGTTTTCGTGACAAAAATCGAACTATTCTAAACAATAGGGGCGCAATCACTCTCAAGCAGCCCTTGACCGATTGCAAAGGAAAGTTTTAATAATGATCAAACTTCAAAAAATTCTATTAGCCGATTCCGGTACGGGCAACCCCAAAGAACTGTTTCAATCTTTGCAAGACTTGCCCGCCATGACTGGAGCCAACGTGACGATTCTTCACGTTGTCCCCGCCCAAGCCTCCGAAAGCGAGATGCAAAATAAACTCGCCGCTGGGGATGACATTCTTGCAGAAGCGGTTCAAACCCTCAACCTTGATCCTCAAAACATCACCACCCTCAAACGCCAAGGGGAACCGAAGGATACGGTGTGCAAAGTGGCGGATGAAATTGATGCAGATCTGATCATCATGGGGTCACGGGGGTTAAAACGCCTGGAATCGATCCTGGAAAACTCCGTCAGTCAGTATGTGTTCCAATTGGCGAATCGCCCGATGTTGTTGGTACGGGATGATATCTATGTCCGTAAGATTAAGCGGGTGATGGTGGCCTTGGATAAATCGGAAAAATCGCAATTTAGCTTGGATGTGGCCTTGAGTTTGCTCAATGGTGCGTCGGGGGTGGAATTGATCCTGGCGCGGGTCAACCCCGATATGGATCCGCAATTTGCCCCCACCAGTCAGGCGGAAATTGAAAGTAACACGGTGATGGCGGCGGCGCTTCCCAAGGTGAAGCGCATGAATGTTAAATATCGCGCTGTGGTCACAGGGGGGAAACCGGGGGCACAATTGTGTCAGTTGGTGGATGAGTACAATGTCGATCTGCTGATTCTTGGCTCCCCCGATCGCCGTCCCTCTGTAGCCAAAGCCCTGCCGGATCTCGATCGCCTCCTGGGCACTTCGCTCTCGGACTATGTGCGGATCAATGCCAATTGTCCGGTGTTGCTGACCCGCCAACCGGAGGATTAACCACCGGGTCGGAAAAGGTGATGGTGGTCGGGGTGATAGAGGCGCGATCGCGCTTCCCCGGCGGCCAGGGCCGGACTAATTAAATACATTGTCGTGCGGATCAGGTTTTCCCGTTGGGAGGTGGCGGCCATTTCCTTGAGGGGGACAACCCAGATCTTTTCGTCGGGCCAGCCAATGCGAAAACAAATGGCCACCGGGGTTTCGGGGGGGTAATGCTCGAGCAGTTCCCCCTCAGCTTTTTCCACATGGCGGGCGGCTAAATAGAGGCAGAGGCTGGCTTGGTGGGCGGCGAGCGATCGCAATTCCTCCCGGGGGGGCACGGCGGAAGCCTCACCACTAACACGGGTGAGGATAATCGTCTGCACCAAATCAGGGATCGTCAGTTCCGTCCCCAACTTAGCGGCGGCGGCTTGGAACGTGCTAATCCCCGGAATCAGTTCAAAGGGAATGTCAGCGGCGGCTAACTGCAACATTTGTTCATGGATCGCACTGTAGAGGGTGAGATCCCCGGAATGGAGCCGGACGACGATTTTGCCGGCCCGGACGCGATCGCACATCAACGGCACCACCTCCTCTAAAGTTTGATGGCCCGTCGCAATCAACTCTGCATCGCGGCGGACATCCCGCAACATCTGCCGGGGCACGAGGGAGTTAGCGTAGAGAATCACATCGGCAGCGGTGAGGATGCGATAGGCTTTCAGCGTCAGTAATTCCGGATCCCCTGGGCCTGCGCCAATGATGTAGACAGCGGGAGTGAGGGGTGTAGCAACAGCCATGGGTCTTGATGGGTGGGGAGAGCAATCCGGATAACCGGTCAGAAATGGATTGGGGTAGATGCACCCGAATCCGGCTCTAGAGTTTAACATTCTAGAGCTTTTTTTCTGCCCTGAAACGACAAAAGACGTTCCGATGAACGTCTCTTGTCGTGATAAATGCACGTTTAACAGGTGGGAAAAGTTAGGCGATCTGCGATAGCAGACCTATCGCCCCCAAATGGGTCATCACCGACCAGGTTCCCAGGCCTTCCCGCTGCACCTTGCCCCCTTCAATGGCCTGGCTCAAGGATTGGAGAGCTTGGACATCCGTAGGTAGACAAGAATGATGGGCGAGGAGTTGCAAAATCAACCCCTCCGAGGCCACACTGATACACCCTGTTTCGAACGCAGACTTGACCAGTGAGTGAATCATAGGACAAGCACCCTGAATATGGTTTGCTAAATTCAGGATAGAAGCAATTCAGCGCTCTGGCACTGATATCCCTAAAAGCTTGTCGTGATTGTGATCACAAATGTGAAAGATTTGTCAAAAATTTCCCATCTGGGGCGAAATCATGGCAGGCTGAGAGAGCAATTTCTTTCGATTTTCTTCAGGTTCAGGCTGGTCTAAAGCGAGCCAATTTTCTGTTTACTGTGGGCAAAGGGGGCGCGTATGGTTTATGCAATTTCACTCAAGCAGGATGAATATCCAACCTATATCCTGACGGATCAATCCTCCCAATCCCGTTTGGAGGTGGTTCCGGAGCGGGGGGGGATTATCACCAGTTGGCGGATTCAGGGTCAAAACCTGCTCTATTTTGATCAGGAGCGTTTTGCCGACCCCAGCCTTAGCATTCGGGGGGGAATCCCGATCCTGTTTCCCATTTGTGGCAATTTGCCCAATAATCTCTACGTCCATCAGGGCAAATCCTACACGCTCAAGCAGCATGGTTTTGCCCGCGATTTGGCCTGGGAGGTGCGCGATCGCCTCACCACCGACGGTGTAGGCCTCGTCTTGGGCCTACGCAGCAACGAAAAAACCCGCGAGCAATACCCCTT
Organism: Spirulina sp.; assembly: GCA_011390265.1. Classification (GTDB taxonomy): domain Bacteria; phylum Cyanobacteriota; class Cyanobacteriia; order Cyanobacteriales; family Spirulinaceae; genus Spirulina. The sequence goes on along the minus strand of JAABSU010000072.1, from coordinate 307 downwards.
TGATTTTGAATTGGAATTTACCTATCTCCTCAAGGGGAATAGCCTTCAGATTCACCAGCAATTCACAAACCATTCCCAAGAGGTGATGCCCTTTGCCACCGGGTTACACCCCTATTTCCTCGTCAAAGATAAGCCACAACTCCGCTTTGACATCCCGGCCCAGCAACAACAGGATCACATCACCCAAACCATGGGGGCCTTTCCCGGCAGTTTTGACTTCACTGCTCCGGAGGTGGATGTGGCCTTATATCCCGTGCAGCGATCCAGTGCCAGCCTCACCAATCCGCGCCAAAATTTGAAAATCACC